>NZ_JAKUFY010000031.1:0-59136 GCF_022663675.1 Bacillus cereus group sp. BfR-BA-01355 | reverse complement strand
ATAATCATCCATCCAAAAAAGCTACGTAGCCTTATACGTGAAAATGCATAGTGCACATGAAACACCCCCAAAGATAGTAAAAAATAAAGTAAAACTTGAATCAATATTTTATAGGCGTCCTTTCCTTATAAATAATTGGATAACTAAATTACAATATGAATCTAGTTGAAATTCTTCCTATTTTTCTCAAATCATTTCAAACAGCATATCTCTTAAAATACCATATCTCTGTTCTTCAAGTTGCAATCCAAGTGAAATTTATGTAATAAAAATCCCCGTTTTTACAAGCGGGGATTTCTTTTATTATAATACGTCACGTTTTTGGAATAATGCACTTGATGCTACAAGTAACACAACAAAGTATGCAGCTACAAGTAATAATGAAGTTGTAAACGTAAATTCTGTAAATGTTGGTTCCATTCCACCATTGATTAATTTATTACTATCGTAAGCTCTTAAATCCAAATGGTTGAATACTACAAACTTCGCTACACCTTTTGCAAACATTATTAATACCATGTTAATTGCACCTTGTAAGAAGAATAGGAACATCGTAATAATTAATGGTAATACAGACTTTCTAAAGACATTTGCTAAGAAAAATGCAAGTGTTGCAAAAAAGAACGGTGAAAGTAGTTGATATAAAGTGGACTTCATTACGATTCCTAACGTTAATTCTGTTTTACTACCATCCATTACAATACCGCCAATAATCATTGCAATTAGCATACCAGCTAATACGATAAATAACATTGCTAATAACACTGTAATATATTTAGAAAATAAAACTGCAAGTCTTTTTCTTGGACGGATTAACAATTGTTTAATTGTACCTTTTTGGAACTCATCAGTAAGAGTACGGGCAGCAAGTGTGATCCCAAAAATCGTTGTAAATAAAACAATTAAGCCAATCTCTGAGTTTGCATAATCTAAATATGATCCCTTAAACTCATCACCTTTTCCCCACTTCAACATTGCTAAAGTACCTAAAATTTCGAGTGCCGCAATGACACCAATTAAAATATACATACCTTTTTTCGCATGCAACTTTAAAAATTCATTTTGAATTAATTTAAACATTACGCTTTCACTCCCCCAGTAATCGCTAAGAACTCATCCTCTAACGTTTTATTTTGAACAGTAACTCCGTATACAAGCACATCAGCATGAACAAGTTTTTTTACAATTTGTGGAATGTTGTCTTTTGTTAAAGATGCTACAATTACATTCCCTTTCGCTTTACCTTTAATAATTTCATTCGCTTTCTGAACTTCATCTACTTCAAACGCTACAACGACTGCCTCATCATGCTTCACTTTTTCATGTAAGTTGTACTCTTGTACAAACTCACCTTGTTTAATAATAACGACGCGATCACACATTAATTCAATTTCACTCAATAAGTGACTTGATACGATTACAGCAATATTCTCTTCTTTCGCTAAACGTTGTAAATAATCACGAATTTGGCGAATACCAGCTGGATCTAATCCATTTGTCGGCTCATCTAAAATTAAGATTTTCGGCTGATGAAGTAATGCCTGTGCAATTCCTAAACGTTGTTTCATACCAAGTGAATATGTTTTCACCTTTTTATGAATTGCATGCTCTAATTCAACAAGCTTTACAATCTCAGCAATGCGCTCTTTACTAATTGGTTTAATGGCCATGTTCGCAAAATGCTTTAAGTTTTGCATTCCTGTCATATAATCATATAGTTCAGGATTTTCTACAATCGCTCCAATTTGCTCTAGTGCCTTTTCACGCTCCGAGCGAATACTATGTCCACAAATTGTAATATCGCCCTCTGTCATTGAAATAAGACCTGTCATCATACGGATCGTCGTCGTCTTACCGCTACCGTTCGGTCCAAGGAATCCGTATACTTCTCCTTCACGAACCTCAAATGATAAACCACGAATAATTTCCGTTCCACCAATCCTTTTTCGAACATTCTCTAACTTTACTACTACGTTTCCCAATGCTGATTCCTCCTTTAGACTTCTAGTTTTTTATCGATAATATAAGCAATTACATATATTATTAGAGCACTAACCATTACCATGAAACTTATATTAAAAATGTTAAATCCATTTTCTTGAAACATATTAATAAACAGACTCTTGCTTTCACTATGATATTCTACTCTTCGTAATACTTGGAAAGCTGGAGCTAATTTTCCTAGCAAGGTTGTCGCTAAAGTAATCGCTATATTTATTACTAGGAAAATAATAACGATTAGTATATTTTGCGCCTTTTTCTTTTTCGTAAGTAACTTTACTAGAGTAATTACCAATATGATTTGTAAAACACTAAACAAAAACTCAAATAAATCGCTTATCGTATATATTAAATTATTAATTATGCCTACTTGCATAATCTCTTTTGCTTCTACATATACAGAAGTCGTAGGAAAAGCTAATACATAACTTACGTAGAAAAGAATTCCACATATCCCATACCATATAGCCATTGCGATAAATGAGAAAATAAGCATAGAAATTACATATTGTTTCCCAGATATTGCTGTAAGTCGTAACATTGGATTAGTTAGTAAGCGTGAATATGATTTCATTGTTTGTATAAACATATAAACAATATAAAAGAAAAATATAATCATAATGATTCCAAATATACCCTCTTGTCTACTGATAGCCGCATCACTTTTTCTTACAATCATTTGTGAAAATAACACAGCTTCAATTAGCACAAAGAATAAGAAAGTAACAATATATCTTTTCTTATTTACATTCCATAAATAGGAAAGTACTGACTTCACTTACTAAACACCTCCTTAAACAATTCATGAACTGCTTTTCCTCTCTGAAAACGAATTTCTTCTACATTTTCATATAGAACCATTTCTCCATCTTTTAAAAAGATCACTTCATCAAAAATATTTTCAATTTCATTTATTAAGTGAGTGGAAATTAATATCGTACAATCTTCCCTATAGAACTGTAGAATTAGATCCAATACATGTTCTCTAGAAACAAGATCAATTCCGCCCAATGGCTCATCTAGTACATATAGCTTCGCTTTTCGAGAAAACGTTAAAATAATCTGCAGCTTCTCAACCATACCTTTTGACAATGCTGTAATTTTTTCTTCTAGCGGTATTTTAAATTCCGCTATCGTATCTACCGCTTTTTGAATATCGAAGTCTTTATAAAAATCCCGGTAGAAAAATAAAGCGTCTTTTACAGTCATCCAATCATCAAAGATTGGCTTATCGGACATAAATGAAACGATTTCTTTCGTCTGTAATCCTACCTTTTTACCGTCTATTGTGATACTGCCTTCAGAAGGGTGTTGCAAGCCTGCAATCATTTTCAATAACGTCGTTTTCCCGCTCCCGTTATCTCCAACAAGCCCAACGATTTTCCCTTCCGTAATCTCTATGTTTAATTCACGGATCACTGCTTTTAATCCGTATCTCTTCCATAAGTTTTCTATTTTTAATAGCTCTGTCATTGGCTCTCCTCCCTCTTATCATGCAATGAAGAACGAAGAATTGTAAGAATTTCTTCTTCTGAAAAACCTAAATTGTCCATTCCATCTATAAAAGAATGAAGTAATTCTTTCGCCATCTCTTTTCGCAGCTCCATTATTTTCTCCCCTTCATTCGTTACATACCGTCCCATTCCTCTACGTGTTACAACAACTCCATCCCGTTCTAGCTCTTGAAATGTACGCTGAATCGTATTTGGATTCACTTGTAATTCACTCGCTAATTCACGGACAGAGGGAATTTTATCACCAGGCAATAACTGTCCTGTTACGATCTCTTTTTTTATGTATTCCATTACCTGAATGTAAATTGGTATATTTGGAGAAAACTCTATTTTCATTTCTTCCCTCCTTTTGTATTGGTGTACTAGTTAAATAATACACTGATACAAAAAGTTTGTAAATACCCATTTAATTACAAAAAGTTCTATCCGTTAACCGAATAGAACTTCCCAAACATAAATCGCTATATAGAAATAATAGTGTTATGTAAACAAAATTATAAAGAAAAGCTGTCTTATCAATGAATAAGACAGCTTTTCTTTATAATCCTATATTAAAAGTTAAACACGAAGTCATCGTCAGCTAACTTTTCAACGTTCGTTGCTTTTACGTAACCATTTCCTTTTACAGAGAAGAAATCATGGTTTTTCGTATCTGTACGTAAACCATTTAAAACGATTGGGTTAATTTCTTCTTCTTCAAACTTCGGCTCAAGTCCTAAGTTCATAAGCCCTTTATTCGCATTGTAACGAACGAAACGATTTACATCTTCTACAAGACCGATAGAAGTGTAAATTTCTTCTGTATAGGCCATTTCAATTTCATATAGTTCC
Source organism: Bacillus cereus group sp. BfR-BA-01355 (assembly GCF_022663675.1). Classification (NCBI taxonomy): domain Bacteria; kingdom Bacillati; phylum Bacillota; class Bacilli; order Caryophanales; family Bacillaceae; genus Bacillus; species Bacillus cereus group sp. BfR-BA-01355. Next base: position 54,790 of record NZ_JAKUFY010000031.1, on the reverse strand, counting down.
ATTAATAACTCTTGTGTTTCTTTTTGCACTTCTTGTTGCTCTTCTGCAGAAAGTTCTGCGAAGATTTGTTGTGCTAAAATACCGACGAATACGCCGTGAATTGACTCATCCTTTACCTTCACATAAGTTCGCTACTCCTATGCCGTTTATACAGCTTACAGTTTCCTGTAAGAAGAGACTATATCATCTACCTTCTCAGGTAGCCCTCCATTTCGATTTAAGGGATTCTCACCCACCGCTTGGCCCTACTCCTCTTGCGGAATTTCACCGCCATTGGGATAGTCGTTGAACGTTCCTTTATCTACGTATCGCACCCACCACTGTCTATACAGTTTTCGATGTCTGATACTTCCGTACATGTTATCGCTAGATAAAGGCTTCGCTGCTGATTGCCCTATCAGCTATTCTCCTTTCCATCTATTGATAGTTAGAGAATAACCTGAATGCATATATTCATCAATAATAATACAGATAAATTTACAATAGGGGGTCCCAGCAATTAAAAGGGTTTTTCAATTGGTATCTCTACCAAAAGCCGCCATAAGTTAACGGATAATAAGGTTAATAATTTCACCACTTGCCGTCAGTTTACCTTGACCAGCTAAGTAAAGTGGATAGAAGAATCCACTATAGAATAAGTAACTTTCTAAGAACACACTTGCTACCATTGCCATGTATAACTCTTTTTTCGTTACTTCAGGCTTTAATAAACGACGATAGTAACTAGTAATAATACCAGCTTTTTTCTCAAGTAACGGATGATTGTCTACCCAGTCAAAAATATCATCAATTTCTTCTTCTGTAGCTAATGTTGTGAAAATGTGACTATAACTTTTCGCATGTACTTCTTCCATAGCTCCCATGAAAGCTAATACACTTTTCGCTTGTAAATTTTCAAGATGAACAAGTACAAGTGGCATTCCTTCGCCACCTTGTTTCGTATCTAAAAGTGTTAAACCACCTAATACACGCTTATAAGCAATTTGCTCTTCTTTCGATAATTGCACCCAAGTATTTTTGTCAGACGAAACCGCTATTTCTTCTTCTGTCCAAAACTGAGCGATGTTTTGCTTCCAAAACATTAAACTGAAATCATCTTCCTTTTTATTCCAGTTAACAGCGCGCATTGAATCACCCCTATATCTATTATTGTTCTACTGAACGGTTAAATTTCCATCTAACAATGAAAAGCTAACCGTTTAGTAGAACAAACCAAGTATGAGCAGGGTTCATAACCCTGCTCATACTATTGGGTTATTCATTTAGTATGGCAATATGCCATTAAACGGTACACGCCACACACTCTTCCACGCTTAATTTACGTGTTCTCGTATAATACAGACTCTTTAAGCCTTTTTTATGTGCATAGATGTAGTAACGTGCTAATTCACGTGTTGAAATATCACTATTAACGTAAAGAATTGTACTAATTCCTTGATCAATATGTTCTTGAATTTCTGCGATTAAATCAATTAATTTAAACTGATTCATATCGTAAGAAGATTTATAGTACCAGAACGTATCTTTTGATAAATACGGCATTGGATAATATGTTGTCGCGTTCGCATATGTTCTTGATTCGATTTGACTTACGATCGGCATTACGCTTGAAGTTGCATTTTGAACGTAACTGATTGATTGTGTTGGAGCAATGGCAAGACGATATGAGTTGTATAAACCATTCTTTTGCACTTGCTCTTTTAAACTTGTCCAATCTTCTTTTGTCGGAATATGAATTCCTTCAAATAGTTGCTGAACTTTTTCAGTTACTGGGCTGTAATCTGTCGTTTCATACTTTTCGAAGTATGTGCCATTCGCATAATCAGATTTATCGAAGTCTTTAAATGTCTCGCCTTTTTCTGTAGCGATTTCCATACTTTTCTCAATAGAATAGTAATTTAACATCATAAAGAATGTACGAGCGAATTCTTTCGCTTCTGCACTTTCATAAGCGATTTTATTTTTTGCTAAATATCCGTGTAAGTTCATTGCTCCAAGTCCAACTGAATGAAGCTCGTCATTTGCTTTTTTCACAGTTGGTGCATTCGGAATAATCGTCATATCAGAAACAGCTGTTAAAGCTTCCATTCCCGCATGAACTGCTTCACGAATTTCTTTATTTTCCATTACGTTTACGATATTTAACGATCCTAAGTTACAGTTAATATCACGACGGATAATGTCATCTGTACCGTAATCATTTATTTCTGAAGTTTCTTGAAGCTGGAAGATTTCTGTACATAAGTTCGACATCTTCACAGTTCCAATATCCTTCAATGGATGTTGATTATTTGCATTTGATTTAAACATTAAGTATGGGTAACCAGACTCAAGCTGAATCATAGCGATTTTAATAAGCATATCACGTGCACTAATATCTAGTGGCTTCTTCTTCACTTTCGGATTGCTCATTAATTCATCGTACATTTCATCAATGTCAATATCATCTAAATGCTTGCCATATTCTTTATAAACCGTATAAGGCGCGAAAACATGGAAAGGTTCGTTTTTCTCAGCAAGCTCAAAGAACTTACTTGGAACGATAATTCCGATTGATAGAGACTGAATACGGCTCTTCTCATCGGCATTTATTTTTTTTGTATCAAGGAATTCAATAATATCCCAATGGAAAATGTTTAAATATACTGCGCCGGCACCTTTTCGTTGGCCAAGCTGATTCGCATATGAAAACGAATCTTCAAGCAATTTCATAACAGGCACTACACCACTTGCAGCGTTGTCGATACCTTTAATTTGCTCACCACGTGCGCGTAGCTTAGATAAGTTTAAGGCTACTCCCCCGCCGATTTTCGATAATTGCATCGCAGTATTAATGTTAAAGCCAATTGAATTTAAGCTATCGTCCATCTCTAACAAGAAACAAGACACCATTTCTCCTCTTCTGCTTCTTCCCGCATTTAAAAAGGTTGGTGTCGCTGGTTGGTAGTTTTGTTTTACAATCATGCTTGCGAATTGTTTTGCCTTCGAAACATCACCGCGTCCTAAGTATAATGACACAATTGCTACACGATCTTCATAGCTTTCTAAGTATTGTTTTTGATCATTCGTTTTTAACGCATAATCTTTGTAGAACTTAGATGCTGCCATATAAGATTGGAACTCGAAGTTTTCACCATAAGCGATGTTATATACTCCCTCTACTTCCTCCAAGCTATACTCGTCCAGAACGTTGTAATAGTAATCATGTTCTTTCATATACTCCATTCGCTCTGCCACGCTATTAAAAGGAACGGTATTCTCTCTAGCTTCTTCCATAAAGACTTCTAATGCCTCTTTATCTTTATGAAGCTGATAAAAACCGTCCTGCATTTGCGTGATTTCATTATTCAGTTCAATGTGTCGCAATCTCCCGCACCCTTTCCTTAAAATATTCTACATCGTTATTTGTTCCAGATAACTCAAATTTTGATACAATAGGCACTTCATATTTAGTAGAAATCTTGTCAGCACTTGCACCGAACATGTCTCCCCAGTTACGATTGCCGCTTGCAGATACGCCTTTTAATTTTTCATTATTGCGCTCTAAAAAGTCTAAAACACGTTCTGGTACATTGCCAAAACCTGTTGTATACGTAATAAGAATAAAGTCTTCATCTATTACTAGATCTTCATCAATTTGAACGGCCGGCATATTTAATTTGTGAATGAAACGCTTCACGTTTCCTGTCATAGAATCATATGCAACTAACATTTCCGACCCTCCCTCTCAAATCTATATTCTCTATATGTTGTTCTTGATTTCTCTATATATTGTATTACGTTTCAAAATAAGACACAAGATATATGTATAAATTCTTTCTTTTTTTAACTTTTACTTTTCGACATGATAGCCGTTTTTTTTCAATACAATGACTATGAAACAACATTCTAAAACTCATGTCAATAAAGTGCTTTTCAAAAAAGTTGTCAACGAATTTAATCTTATTTTAAAAAAAGTTAACAATATATTTTGTCATAAAACGGTAGATGCTGAAGAAATATATTTCTCCAGCATCACGCAAAAAAGAACAGATATGAAACTATAATCTGCTCTAAAAAACGATTACATTTATCAAATTTACCTTATTAAATATATTATACATATACTTTCGTTTTTCGTTACATACTAAAAGATAACTATTATAGAAAAAGATTATTATTATGGAACTTCAATTTATTTATGAAAAGTTTATTCAGAGTGCTCAATACGCAAAATATCTTTTACAAATATGTGATGTGGATTTTCATCTTTATCAAGCATTGTACATACAGGAGCCTCTTCATCAAAGTATACAATCATTCCTTCTACGTACTGATATGTATGTTGAACTTGTACAGTTACTTTAATTTCTACCGCTTCTTCATATGCTCTTTTTATTTTCTGAAGCATTTTTGCTGAACATTTTCGTTTCTCTGGATACATAACCATTCCCATAAATCTATTGCCGGCTCTATCTTTCCACATATAATCCCAATGTGGTAAAATGCCTTGTTTAAAATCGCCCATAATTCCCCTCTCCTTTATCTTTTATTTATCCCGCATTAAACGTTCGATTGGTGTCGGCTACTAATCAGTGAGGGATGCCCTGCTGATCAAAATTCCCCTTTATGAACGTGGCGTTTCTGAATATGTATAAATCACTTGCCCGCCTCGTTGTGCGTTACCAATGAAATGCTTAAAGTCTTCTCTATTTACAACAACTTCTCTGAACGTATAAAATACATCTTTCGTAACAACATACTCCGTTATTTCACCATTTTTCAGCTGATCTAAAATTGTATTTGCTAATTCTTTATCCATGTATTTCACCTCTCTGCAATATTTTATTTTATCGTATATTCTATAGGTCAACAACTGTAAAATTATCCCGCTATTTGCAGGCGGTCCGATTGGTGTTGGCTACTAATCAGTCGTGGAATGAACAAAAGTCTTACTGATTAACGTTTCATTTTATCTCGTTGTTATGCCATGATTTTATTTTCGTTATTTCGCAAACAATATCGTTTTACTATATGTCCACTAAATATCATATACTAACATAGCTACTTCTCTATATCAAACATTTCGGCATTCAATTATGCAAAGTTCCATACCACTATGCTACAATATACAAATAGAACTAGGAGGGATACTATGATTCGGAAAGCAAAAAAGACAGATGCAATGGCAATAGCTCCTTTATTGTATAATGCTCTGCATGAAATTGCTGAAAAAATCACAGGTAGCACAGTTAAAGCAGAAGTATTACTAGGACTTGAGACATGGTTCTCAAAAGAAAATAACCGTCTGAGCTACGAAAACTGTTTTGTCTATGAACAAGACGAGAGTGCAGTTGGGATTATTGTCGCTTATCACGGTAGTGAAGCAACACAGCTTGACGCACCAATTGTACATCACTTAAGAGAATTACATAAAGATGAATCAATTACGTTAGAAAAAGAAGCTGAGCTTGATGAGTATTACATTGATACATTATCAGTTTCAAGTGCACACGGCGGAAAAGGTATAGGTTCTAAATTAATTGAAGCTGCCGAAATCTATGCAACTGAAAAAGGGCATGAAAAAATCGCTTTACTTGTTAATTTAGAAAACACACGCGCCTATTCACTATACGAAAAGTTAGGTTATAAAAAAGATGAAATTGTTATGCTAGTAGGCGAACCTTATGCTCATCTCGTAAAAACATTAAACGTCAAAATTTCTATATCTTAAAAAGAAAGCACACGATTTATATAAATCGTGTGCTTTTATGTTAAATTCGTATTTAATATATTTCCATCCATCGCCTCGTGAAACGTATATGTTGTACATCCCCATGGCTTTCTATGCAAAATAGGAGAACCAGACCATCCCATTGCCCTCAGCTCCGTTCCAATCATCGAATTAAAATACTTATGACCTACAAGAGCAATACTTCCATGTACGAGAGCATAACGATGTAACAGGTAAGCCGCTTGCCTTGCCCTCTCTCTTACTTCCTTATAAGACTCAACATCTTTATGGTAGCCAAGTATCCATAACGTTCGTCCAATGAACATCCATACCTTAATTGTGCATTTCAACCACTTCGGAGCAAAAAAGCATGAAGGAACTTCAGCTTCTCTAAAAAGAGAATTTTGCATAAAAGATAAAGAATCTGTCAATTCAGCTGCTGATTGTACAGCACGCCTTTGATCACTTGTTAAGACAAATTTCGCTGCTTCAATTGCCTCTATTGTTTCTATCGGCATTTTAGCTTTTTGTATCATTGACTCGGAATCATACTGTTTCATCCATTCGTGAAATGAATTAATTGTCATCGGTTCTCTTATACGACCTAAACAACCATGACGAATAAAAGAAATCTTCATTCTTTTCACTCTCCATTCATCACTTACGAACTCTATTATGCACTAGTTCTAAATATCATACCACGCAAGAAAAGAAAGTTATATACCTTTACATCTCCCCACCACTATCATGTGTTATCGAAGCATGGGTACCATCCATCCCATCAAAATATGTATTCGTATCATATTGACGAATCTTTTTTAAATGCATATAAGAAAATAAAAATAAAATTAAAGCTATAACACTCCCCACAAATTCAAACATCATTTTACCGCCTCTAATTTCTCCCACTTCAGCAGGTTATTCTACTTTTTCATTATACCTCGATATAAAGATTTCCGCATTTTTGCTATTTTTTTCAAATAACATGGATTTTCTACATATTTTCTTACAAAAAGTGAATATTTTTCGAATTTTTACTTTGGAAACATTTACAAAGTAGGAAATATGGTTCAAAATAGGAGGAAATAAAAAAACCCAAATTTATTCTTTTTTTGGGAAAACTGTAACAAGGAGAGTTGCTTATGCAGATCGCAGAAACTGGAGATATCATCGAATTTAAAGGTGGAATGCAAGGCCGTGTTCAAAAAGTAAATCAAAACTCTGTTATTGTTGATATAACAATTATGAAGAATTTTAGAGAACTAGATATGGAACCTCTTACAGTTGTAAGTCATAAAAACTATACTGTCATTAATCAAAATGCATAATATAATAGAAAGAAAGGGCCTGTATAGTATACAGGCCCTTTCTTTCTATTAACGATTATCAATTGTTTCCGGATATAGATCGTGGTTCATCATGCGGTAGTCAGCCATTTGTTCATACTTCGTCCCCGGGCGACCGTAGTTGCAGTATGGATCAATTGAAATGCCACCACGTGGTGTAAATTTCCCCCATACCTCAATGTAACGTGGATCCATTAATTTAATTAAATCGTTCATAATAACGTTCATGCAATCTTCGTGGAAATCACCATGATTGCGGAAACTAAATAAATACAACTTTAAAGATTTACTCTCTACCATTTTTTGCTCTGGAATATAGCTAATATAAATTGTTGCAAAATCTGGTTGTCCTGTTTTCGGACATAAACTTGTAAATTCAGGACAATTGAATTTTACAAAATAATCACGGTTTGGATGATTATTATCAAATACCTCTAATATTTCTGGGCTATATTCAAATAAATATTTTGTATTTTGATTTCCTAGTAATGTTACATCTTTTAAATCTTCATCTAATCTTCCTGTCATTTTAAACATCCCTTCTCATTATACGCCGCGTTTATTTCCCCATACTAACGCATGAAGCTGGGGCAATACTTTTGCATCATTCATCTCTTTACAATTTACAGCTTTATCAATCAGCCACTCATACTTATCTAATAATTTTTTAATAAGCATCGCATCATCCACTGTTTTTGTATCATCGTTTCCTACTTGCAAGAAAAATGGTACATCTGGATAACGTTCGTGCATCTTAACTGCATATTCAAAATCATGATCATCGAATACTACTACTTTTAAACTAATATCTTTTCCTGCTAGTTTCTGAATAATAGCATCTAACTTCTGAAAATCTGTTTTCATCGTCGAACTTGGTGGTTTTGGAGAAATTGTTACTTCATCAATTTGAAGTAACCAATCTTGCCATTTACTCCCTTGAGTTTCAATTGCCGTCCGCATTCCATTTTCTTTTAATATAGAAAGAAGAAACTCAATATTTTTCAGCAATGCCGGATTCCCGCCTGAAATCGTAACATGAGAAAATTTTTCTCCTCCAATTGCAACAAGCTCATCCCAAATATCTTCTGCTGTCATCTGTCTAATTTGATTTTTAGCTGATCCATCCCATGTAAAAGCAGAATCACACCAAGCGCAGCTATAATCACAACCAGCCGTACGGATAAACATTGTCTTTTGCCCTACAACCATTCCTTCACCTTGAATAGTCGGACCAAATATTTCTAAGACAGGGATTTTACTCATCGAGCATCCACTCCCGTCTTACTTCCGCATAACTAGTCGGCGTCTCAAATAGACGAACAAATTCTACGCGAGCTCCTTTATATTCGTTCACTCGATTCTCTTTAGTTAGTGCCTCTGCCATCTTTTCATAAATCCAAACGACCATATTTTCAGCAGTCGTATTCATTGCAGGTAACGTTTCGTTTAAATAACGATGATCTAAATAAATTTCGATTTCATTCTTCCAAATCTCTTTTATATCACCAAAGTCAATTGCAAGTCCTATTTCATTTACATATCCACTAATTCCAAATACAACTTTATATGTGTGACCATGTAAGTTTTTACATTTCCCTTCATAACAGTGTAAATGGTGTGCTGCATCAAATGTAAATTCCTTGCTGACCATTACTCTTTTATTATGGTATTTGAGCTGTTTACGCTGAATATCCTTGTCCATTTTTTGCAAATTTTCTACGATGCGAAATCCAAAGAAATTATCCATTAGTTGTTCGCTCCTTCGCGTTCTTGTAGGTACGTATCTAATCCTGCTTTACGAAGTTGGCACGCTGGACATTCACCGCAACCATCACCAATGATTCCGTTATAACATGTTAATGTTTTTTCTCGAACAAACTCAAATGCTCCAAGTTCATCTGATAATTTCCATGTTTCAGCTTTATCAATCCACATAAGTGGCGTGTGAATGACAAACGGGTAATCCATGGATAAATTTAAAGTAACGTTTAACGATTTCACAAACACATCACGGCAATCTGGATAACCACTGAAATCAGTTTCACATACACCCGTTACAATATGACGTGCTCCAACTTGTTTTGCTAATACAGCAGCAAATGATAAGAAGAGTAAATTTCGTCCATCTACAAATGTCGATGGCAATTCACCTTCTTCATGTGTAATCTCCATATCCGTTCTCGTTAACGCATTTGGAGCAAGTTGATTTAATAGACTCATATCTAGTACCGTATGCTTTATTCCTAGCTCTTTTGCAATTTTCGCTGCACAATCAATTTCTAGCTTATGACGTTGATTGTAATTAAACGTTACAGCTTCTACCTCTGCAAACTGCTCTATTGCCCAAAATAAACATGTTGTACTATCTTGTCCTCCACTAAAAACAACAACTGCTTTTTCTTTTTTCATTTCACTCATTCTCCTTCTCTACTATAAATAAGAAGAAAGAACGTTCTTGAACTGTCACAATAAAAAAACAAAACAATACCTAAGGATATTGTTGTTTCCATAGTTTTTTATAGAGGGAGTTCGCGAACCTCTCCCGCGCGGTGCACGGAATTTCTTCTTTCATTGACACAGCTTATTGTAACATATTGTATACTAGCGTAAAAATTTCTGATTTTTCCGCTATTTATTATTTCATTTCTTACATTTTATAGTATGATTAATTTAATATAAGAAGAGAGGAGGCATCCCACTGAAATCCTTTATTATTTATCTCTTTTTAAATATATTATTCATCCTTATTACAATGCTCGTATATCATTTATTTTGGAATCAAAAAGGGAAACGCTCTCCTAAATTAAATTCAGCTATATTTATTGTATTGTGTTGCCTCGCTACCGTACTCTGTATTACATTTGCAGCAAAAACAAATAATGGTTTTCAATTTGATATGCGCCATATTGTATTAATTGTCGGTACATTAACGGGAGGGCCTATTGCTGGTGGTTCTATCTTAGTTGTATTAAACATATATCGCTTACTATTAGGTGGGGTAGGTGTTTTCCCATCTCTTATCGGTTCTGTTCTTCTATTTATTGTTCTACTATTAACATATAAATTTTTCAATCGAACTTCTAATCGTATAAAAATAACACTTGCTATTATCTACAGTCTCACATATGGATTTAGTTGGATACCTTTCTTTCTTTCAAAGGTTACAAATAAGACTGATTATATACCGCATATTATTGTATATGAGTTATGTTCAATGCTTGGTACGATCCTAATTTTATATTTACTACACATATTACAAACTCAAGTTCGTCTCCAAAACGAACTTATAAATGCTGAAAAGTTTCATTTAATTGGTGAAATGGCAGCGTCTATCTCTCATGAAATTCGCAATCCATTAACTTCAACGAAAGGGTTTTTACAACTGTTACAATCAGATACATGCACTGAGCAGGAACGAAAATTATATATCGACATTGCCATTAACGGCATCGAACAAGCAAATCATGTTCTTACAGATTATTTAACTTTTGCCAAACCAAGCATTGAAAAAGAACAAACATTACAGTTAGAAGAAGAATTACTACATGCATTGTCGTTAATTACACCGCTTGCTAATTTAACAAATGTACGTACTCATTATATAAAGCAAAGCACTTCTTTTTTTATCGCTGGAGAAAAACAAAAACTAAATCAATGTTTATTAAATATTTTTAAAAATTGCATTGAGGCTATGCCAAAAGGCGGTGATCTTTATTTCACATTAGTTCCTGATCATAAGCATATTCAGTTATATATAAAAGATACAGGAATCGGTATGGATTCAGAACAAGTAAAACGTCTTGGTTCGCCTTTCTATTCAACGAAAGAAAAAGGCACTGGACTTGGAATGATGGTCGTATTCAGTGTTGTTCAAGCTATGAACGGAAAAATTGATATTATAAGTGAAAAAGGAATCGGTACAACCTTTTTATTAACTTTTCCACTCATACAAAAAACGTGATGAAATAATCATCACGTTTTTTCTGTTCCTTCAACTAATTCAGCAAAAGCTTTCACTTTTCCGTGCGGTTGTTGATTTTCTTTACGCGCTTTCCAGGCGCGCTCCTCTTCTCGCTTCTTCTTAGACATATTTTTTCAACTCCTTCTTTTCTTTCTCCATGTAGTATTCCAAAATAAGAAAGAAAACTATGCACATATCAAAAAAGAAGTGGTTTCCCACTTCTTCCACTTTAGCGTTGCAAAATTGCATGTTTCGCCTCTTTTAACTGCGTAAGATGTCTTTGTTCATGCAAATCAAGAAATTGAACCCATTGATACAAATTCAGATCATTAAAAACAGGATGCTTTAATCCATTTTCAAATAGATCTTTTTCATCTATAACACTATGAAGCGCGTGTAATAGTTCTTGTCGTGAATGTTCTAGTAATTGAATTCCTTGCTGTTTTTTCATTAAAGTTTCTGTTGGTTGCATTTGCTGAGGAGCTTCTCGTTTATGTGTGCGATCAAGCGTAAGTTGGAGGTCTTTAAATGGAGTCATGTTTCTTTCGTTTTTTTGTAAAGCATATACAAGGGCAGACGTGACAGATTGTTCAACTAAATGCAAGTGGTGTAAAATTTGAGTAATACTCCATTTATCACGGCGTGGCTTTACATTCACTTCTGTATCATTTAACATTTCAATTTCTGATAATAGCGTGCTTCGGGTAGACTGTAATGAGTTTACTAAACTTTCTAAACTCACATCCATATTAGATTGAAGCATACTTGTTCCCCCCTTTTGTTGGTGAAAAGAGGTGCTCCTTATTAGAAACACCTCTTTAGTATTCTGAATTTTCTTTTATTATCTCATCATTTTCCCATTATGTCGATGTTAAACATGTGAAAAAAAGCGCATGTTTTTTACAATTTTGTGTCGTCAAACGCATGTAACCATGCTTCAATTTCTGTAATAACACTTTTCACACAGCCTTCAGCAAATGGTGATGTTAAATTTGCAACTTCTACTAATTCTAAGAACGATTTACTTCCACCTTGTTGACACAGATTCACATAATCTTCCCACGCCTCTTGTCTATTATCTCTTGCACGTTTCCAAAATTGTAGCGCACAAATTTGAGCAAGCGTGTAATCAATATAATAGAAAGGTGAACTATAAATATGCCCTTGACGTTGCCAAAAACCACCGCGCTCTAAATAATCATTATCTTCATAATCACGATGCGGTAAGTATTTCTTCTCTATGTTACGCCATGCTGTCTTACGCTCTTCAGGTGATGCTTCAGGATTTTCATATACATAATGTTGATATTCATCAACTGATACGCCATAAGGTAAAAACAGAAGTGCTGAACTTAAGTGAGAGAAGTAATATTTATCTGCATCTTCTTCAAAGAATAGCTTCATCCATGGCCATGTAAAAAATTCCATACTCATAGAGTGGATTTCACACGCTTCATATGTTGGCCAATTATATTCTGGAATTTCAAATTTACGACTTTCATATACTTGGAAAGCATGACCTGCTTCATGTGTTAATACATCAATGTCACCAGATGTTCCATTGAAGTTTGAGAAAATAAATGGCGCTTTATAATTCTCAATATATGTACAATATCCGCCACCAGCTTTTCCTTTTTTCGCAACTAAATCTAATAAATCATTATCTAGCATGAAATTGAAAAATTCATCTGTCTCAGCCGATAACTCTTTATACATCGTCTTTCCATGATCAACAATCCAATCCGCATCTCCTTTTGGAGTTGGGTTCCCTGTAGCAAACTCAAAGTTTTCGTCGTAATAAGCTAACTTCTCTACACCGATACGTGCTTGTTGTCGCTTTCTTAATTCCGTTGTAACGGGAACGATATAATCCAGCACTTGCTGACGGTAATTAGCCACCATCTCCGCATTATAATCTGTACGGTACATTCTTGCATATCCAAGTTCAACAAAGTTTTTGAAACCTAAAGATTTTGCGATTTTCGTTCTCACTTTAACAAGCTCATCATAAATACGATCTAGTTCTTCCTCATTTCCAGCTAAAAATCCGTAGTATGCTTCACTTGCTGCTTTACGTTCGCTTCTTTCTTTTCCTTGCATAAACGGAATCAGTTGCGATAACGTTCTTTCTTCTCCAGCAAAGTCAATTTTTGCAGATGCTAATAACTGTGTATATTGCGACGATAATTTATTTTCTAATTGTAAATCTTTCACGACTTCATCTGAATATGTTTTTAAATCACATTCTGCTAGAGCAAATAATTGTTTTCCATAATACGCCTCTAATTCTTCACGAAATGGAGAATTAATGAGTGCCTTATAATATTTTGTACCATATCCTTGTACAACTGGAGAGAATTCATCAAAGAAATCCTGCTCCTCCTTATAAAAAGTATCCGTCGTATCAACAGAATAGCGAATGTAACAAAGGTTTCCCATTGTACCAAAATCGTTGCGAATTTCATTAATTGAATGAATGACTTGTTTTTGTTCTTCTACAGTTTTTGCGTTATCAAACTTCTCTAAAGCAACAGTAAATTTCTCTTTTAACTCTTCAATATTTGGGCGTTTATATTCATAGTCTTTAAATGACATGAACGAGCCTCCTCTCCATTACATACCTTTACTATAATTCAATACGTATTCCCGAATTCCCTCTTAATTTTCAACAAAATTCGGCAGTTACTACCCTGAGTTCATTGCAAATAAAAAAGCCTTGGATTTATTTATCCAAAGCTCCTTTGGAACATATTATTATTTTTCATACTTCCCAATTTTTTTTAATAGATCAAGTAATTCATCTTTTTCATCTTTCGTTAACATTTCAAAAGACCGATGTATAACTTTCTCATGCCCCGGAAAAATAGAAGCAATAAAGTTCTCGCCAGACTCAGTTAATTGCGCGTAAATAACACGTCTGTCATTCGGGCATGGGATTCTCTTTACTAATCCCTTTTTCTCCAGCTTATCTACAACATATGTAATGCTGCCACTGGCTATTAAAATGCGCTCACCAATTTGCTGGAGTGGTTGACCGCCTTTATGATATAGCAGTTCTAATACAGCAAATTCCGTTGGATTTAACCCGTTACTTTGTATAGATTTATTTGTAGTATCCATAACAGAACGATGTACACGAGATAATGCAATAAATACTTTTAAAGATTGAGAAATATCTTCTCGTTCATTATTTGATGTCATACAACTTTCAACCCTTCACTTAAATTCTCAGCAATAAAAAGAAAATGCCACTTCATACTTCATGTGAATTCCGAATGAGCATTCACTCATCCATTTCCTCTCCCCTAATATATTAAGAATCATTCTTGAATAAAAACATGACAATTTTAACATAGTTTATATATAATGATAATAAAAAAAGAAGGAGTACCACATTTGAAAGTCAAATTCCAAAGCATAATTATATATATATTGCTTGTTATCCTACCGACAATAGGGATTGGTGCTACATTTTATTCGTATCATACATATAAAATGAAACAGGAAAACAAATTATCCGCTCATACAGTTCTCTTTTTATATAGAGATTATTTAGATCATCATCTTGGTGAAGCAATTTCTGCTTTAGACATGCTTGCAAAAGTTGTAGGCACCGAGACTGGTAATATAAATGGCATTAAACAAATTGTACATGATACAGATGGAAACGATGCACGCTTTTCTGGTCTATATTACGCTACACCAAAAGGGGTCATTACAATCGCATCTGAAGATGAATCAAAGCCCGTAGATGTTTCAGACCGTAAATATATTCAAGACGTTCTACAAACTAAAAAAACCACTGTATCATCAGTCATTACTGATCGCGTTCTTGGACATAAAGCTATTATGATTGCTGCCCCCATATTCAATAAACAGAAGGAGCTCTCAGGATTATTATTAGCTAGTTTACGCTTTGATTACATTTCATCTTCTTTAAATGCCATTAAACCACAATACCATTTTGAGGTAACTGATAAACATGATGTAGTTTTTCTAACCGATGATAATAATGACACAAGTGATACGCATTCTAATATGCTTACTACTCCACTCCAAAGATTAAATTGGAAGGTCTCTGTTTCACCATTACCTATTCATCAAAAAAACTTATACCAGTGGGTTGCAATAGAGTGTATCGCTACTTTATTTTTAATGTCTATTTTATTTTTACTTGCTCAATATATGTTGTTAAAACGTCAAACAAAACTTGAAAGACAACAAAATGAACTACAGAAAATTGAATTAGTTGGAACTTTTGCAGCAAGTACAGCACACGAAATCCGTAATCCTCTTACTGGAATTAAAGGACTCGTCGCTCTATTAAAAGAGAAATATAAAGATGAACAAGATCAGTTCTACTTTTCCGTAATTGAACAAGAAATAGAGCGAATCAATGAAATTGTAAGTGAATTTCTTATTCTCGGCAAGCGAACCGCCATCATCGAACAAACATATGACGTAAGAACAATTCTAAATGAGGTAGCATTAATTATTCAATCTGAGGCGAATTTACATAACATTGTATTCCATTTACATTTGCCAGACCATCCTGTTCATATCCGTTGTTCGAAAGACCATATGAAACAAGTGGTTTTAAACATTACAAAAAATGCAATTGAGGCCATGACTTCTAGTGATACACTAACCATTGTAGTAAAAAACAATGAAACACACGCACAATTGCAGATTACAGATACTGGAAAAGGGATTCCGCAACATATTCAAAAACACCTCTTTCATCCGTTCTTTACTAATAAAGATACTGGAACAGGTCTTGGACTTGTCATATGTAAACGAATTGTAGAGATGTATAATGGGCATATTTTTATTGACAGTACAGAAAACGAAGGAACGACAGTTCATATCGAAATTCCGTTACACATAGTATAATTATCCTTATCCTATAAGGGTAATTATACTTATTTCATAAAACCAGTGACAAGCATTCGCCAAAAATTATTTGATTTTCCTTCATACCCGATTTGGAAAATTGGTATTTTTATAATTGAAAACCATTTCGGTGTTTGTTTTTCTTTATAACACTGATATTGTAAAATAAGCTTGTCCAATTCTTGACTAACTTGAATTGTCTCCCTACTATTTAGCCCACTTGTTAATCCTAGTTGAATCATTTCTTCACGTTTCATATGAATATCACGTGAAAGCTTTTCTAATGTGTACTTCCTTTTTACAGTAAACATCCATATCCCCCTTATTATACTTCCATGCTCTCAACTTCACTTCTCCATTGACCTTTTGAACTACTTAATCATATACAAATTTGAAGAATCAGAAATTTTAACATTTTCTCCCTGTAATTTACAAATCTTTACCCTCACTTTGAGAATTATTACAAATTATTCTATCTTTGTAAATACATTCGCAATAATAGACATTTTTTTCATCTTCTTTTTTTACAAATTCTACGTAAACCGGGGATTCTTAATTTTCCACCTACTTTTCTTCGACATTTTTTGTTTAATTTATATAAAAAAGCAAAACATAATGATGATTGATAAAGTGAAACTTTAATCAGTGTTTTTTGTTCAGCCCCACTGATTATTAGCATTCACCAATCGTGCGTTTATAGGCAGTGAATCTCCCACCTATCCAGCCCAATGTTGAGGTGGGAGTCTTACTACCCACAAATAGCGGGATAACAATAGAAAGGAAATATTTATATGCGAAAATATACGATTACATTGTTCATCATTGTTTTGTTTTTACCGTCCTTCTTATTTCCTATTCAAGCAAATGCTCATACGAATAAAGTTGCTATTGTCATTGATGATTTCGGCAATAATATGAAGGGGACTAATCAAATGTTATCACTTCCCATTCCGCTCACTGTTGCTGTTATGCCTTTTCTTCCTTCCACAAAAGAAGATGCAATAGCTGCCCATAAAAAAGGCCATGAAGTTATTATACATATGCCAATGGAACCTATTAAAGGTAAAAAAGAATGGCTTGGACCGAAAGCAATTACAACCGATTTAAGCGATGAAGAAATAAACAACCGACTTGAACAAGCGATTCAAGAAGTTCCGCATGCAATTGGAATGAACAATCATATGGGGTCAAAAGTAACAGCGGATGAAAGAATTGTTCGCCTTATACTTGCTGCTTGTAAAAAACACGGTTTATTTTACTTAGATAGTAAAACTAATCCTAATAGTGTCGTCCCAAAAATCGGAAAAGAATTAGGAGTTCCTATTATTGAAAACCAACTATTTTTTGATGATGTGTATACAGCAGGACATATTTCAAAACAAGCCCAATTACTCATCAAAAAAATTCAAGAAAAACCTATTATGGTAGCTATCGGGCATGTGGGCCCCCCAGGTGAAATTACATCACGCGTTATTGAAACTTCTATCCCTAAAATTCGTGAGCATGCAGACTTTATTTTTTTATCTGATCTAGCATTATCCCCGCCTCCTGTTTCAAAATAAAGTTTATTACTCACAAAGAAAAGTACCTATCTATATATAACAGATAGGTACTTTTCTTTTTAACTTAAATATAATCTACATGACTCACTCTGAATCCTTTTTTCTCTATTTTTCCGATTAATTGCTTTAATCTTGTTTCATCTAACTCATCTGATATATTTACAATAACGCGGCGGATATATTGATCACCGTTATCAAGTGTAAACAACCCACCGATATTATATGCTTTTAACAATGTCCCAAGCTCTTTAATCGTTCCCTTACAATCTTGTGTTGCAATTGTTAATATATAACCACCTGTCCGCATACCAAATGAATCTTCAATAACATCAAATATATTCGAATGCGTTAACATACCGACAAATTCATTATAATCATTTAGCACGGCTAAAAACGGAAGCCGACGAATCACATAAAAGGCTCTGAAGAAGGAATCCTTTTCAAAAATAAATGCATTGGAATTGTCAAGCATATCTCCTGCACTTACATGCTCTAATCCGCTATTGCATTTTTTTTCTAATAAATCTACTTTATAAATAATACCCGTGAATTTCTTCTCATCTTCTGCTAATACCGGGATGGCTCGAAATCCCGTTTTGTTCATCGTTTGCAGTGCCTCTTCACCAGAATCATTTATTTTGCAAAATGTTACTTGCTGCTTTGGCAGAAAATGATATTTAACTCGCAAAATATGTTCCTCCTTACATGTCAACATGTAATCTATATATAATAAGGAGACCTATATTTTATGAGTGAAATTATTTTTAAAACGCTTTCATTTATTTATTAACTTGTGGCCATATCACATTCATTTTTATA
This sequence comes from Bacillus cereus group sp. BfR-BA-01355, assembly GCF_022663675.1. Classification (NCBI taxonomy): domain Bacteria; kingdom Bacillati; phylum Bacillota; class Bacilli; order Caryophanales; family Bacillaceae; genus Bacillus; species Bacillus cereus group sp. BfR-BA-01355. The sequence continues at coordinate 36,496 of NZ_JAKUFY010000031.1, read as the reverse complement.
TAACAGAGCTTCTTGCGCCCTTAATCATTAATAATTTCACATGATAGTTCATTAAATATTCTATACCCTCTAGCCATTTTTTCGCTTCTTCTGGCGTTTTTCCCCACACAATCATGCCGTAATTATGAACAAGAACTACTCCTCCACCTTCAATGAAATTCGGAACATTGCTTTCTAATAAATCAGCGAATTTTTTTTCATCTTCTACAATTGGAATGGTCATTTCTGTTATACCTTCTTTTCCGAAAACACGTTCCACACTGCGTTTATCGAACGTTACTTCTCCTTCTTCTCCATATAACTCTGATATTAAATGACTATCTACAGTCTGCACTTGTAAAATACATCCTGCACTACTTTTTTTATAAATATCCGCATGCATAAATGACTCTGCAGCTGGTTTTTCTTCATTTTCAAATACTGACTCGCACATGCAATTTACGACAATAAAATCTTCTTCCGAAAATAGCCCTTTATCTCTTCCCTCAACATTTACTAAAAATGTTAACGGCTCTTTTGACGTACATAGCGACAAACTAATTTTGGTACCATAAAACCAATCACGAAGTGCCAATTCAGATTTCACATCTTTTAATTCATTCCATTTCTTCAGAAAAAATAACATTTCGTCACCCCCGGCATAATATTCATATAAGGTTCGAATCCTTTCTATGTAAAAGGAATATTTTTTGATTATTCTAAAAATTTAATTGAATTATCACATGAGAATGCTTTTTTGTCAATATAGTTTCGCGGTTCTTCTTTAAAATAGGCTATTCATATGTCTATACTCCTATCTATTGCCTATTTCATTTTGTACATAAAAAAATGCACTATTCTTTAATTAAAGAATAGTGCATTTTCCTCACTTTTTATCCCGCTATTTGCTGGGCAGTAAGACCCCCACCTCAAAATGCAGCGAAAGCAAAGAAGTTAGGCGGGGATCGGGCTCTGCCCGTAAAAGCCCGATTGGTGAGGGCTAATAATCAGTGGGGGATAAACAAAACCCCCACTGATTAAAGTTTCATTTTATTTCTTTATTGCATTATATAAAAACTGTGCATATTGTTCACGTGTTACGAAATTATCTCCTAAAAAATTCCCTTCCCCGTCACCTTTTGATATTTTATTATCTACTAGAGCTTTCACATATCCTTTCGCCCAATGGCCATTTGGTATATCTTTGAAATTCTCTGCACTATTTTCATTTTCTTTTAACTGAAATACTCTTTGTAGTACTACTGACATTTCATATCGAGTTAATACTCCATCTGGACGGAATATATCATTTCCATACCCTGTCATAATACCAGCTTGAACCACTGCATCAATAGCCGTTTCATACATATTTCCTTTCGTATCTGTAAATGCCGTTTTTGGTTCTAGATTATTTTCTAATTTTAAATACCTTTGTATTAGAAGAGCTACTTGTCCACGAGTAATGTTATCACCAAATCCAAATTCACCATTTCCATAGCCTATAAATAACTTTTCTTTCGCTAAGTAATTAATTGCTTCTTCTGACCAATGTCCCTTTGGTACATCTTTAAATTCTACCACTTCTGTTTTCTCATCTTCTTTAGATGTATTACCGTCTTTACTTTCTACTACATTTTGAATAACAGACCCTGTAAAGAAGATTCCTGTATCCGCAAATGGATCTTTCACACCAAATTCATATACTTTCTCACCTGGTGTACTCCATTTCACTACACCATTACTATACGTACCGTTATCGCTCTTCAGACGAATTTTCGTAGAAATCTCACCATCTTTTTCATATATAGGTACTTTTACTTCTTTATTTACTTCTGTTTCCTCTAAAAATACTTTTTGGTTTTGGACATTGATATAAGCCGTCTTACTTAGTTCTATAACTGGTCGGACATCACGGATTTCATTTGCAACAAAACTTAGAAATACTAATTTTTTCAAATTGCTCACTGGTGATAAGTCTGTAATATAATTCGCTTCTAAATCAAGCTTTTGTAAGTTTACTAGACTTGATAATGGAGTAATATCTTTTAATTCATTATTAGGTAAATCTAATTCTGTAAGCTGAGTCATTTTAGCAAGTGGTGTCACATCTTTAATTTGATTTTTCCCGACAAATAATTTATTTAATTGATTCATTTGATCAATACCCGATAAATCTTTAACATTATTACGCGTTAATACTAAATCTTTTAAAGGTAATGAATATAACGGTCTAATATCTTCAATTTGATTACCTGCTAAAGTTAAGTATGTTACATTTTTTAAAGCACTTAATGGAGCAACGTTCTTAATTTTATTATTTGCTAAATTCAAGTAATCTAGTTGTTCCATTTTTGCTAATGCTGTTACATCTTCTATTTGGTTGCCTGATAGATATAAAGTTTTTACATTTTTCATTTCAGTTAGTGGTGCAACATTTGTAATTTTATTATTACTTAAATCAAGAGACTCTAAATTATTCATCTTAACAAGTGGCGTTACATCTGAAAATTCATTACCACGCAAAGCTAAATGATTTAATTGCTTTAGGTTCGCAAAGAACGACGGATCTTTTATCTTTGCATTCGCAACTGTTAAAGATTTTAAATTTGGCATATATTTTAATGCACTATAATCAAGTATCTCGTTTGTATTTAAAAACAAATCCTTTACTTGTAATAACTCTTCTTTCGTAATTGGTGTATTTAAATCTTTTCTATTAAATACTTTTTTATTAACAAGTTCTCTTAATTTGTTATCTGTTATCATGTTTTGATTATCAACTGGATTATCCGTTTCCGTATTGCCTGAATTAGAGTTATCATCTGGTTTCTCTGTTTCTTTGTTACCTACAGTTGGATCTTTAATTTCAAATTGAACTTGATATTTGTGATCATATCCAATAGCTGGAATAAGTATATGCATTTGCATATTGTGCTTCTTCTCAAACTCGCCAATTTCAAATTGAACTACTTTCGTTCCATTCTTCCTCTTATCTTCTGACAAAACTTTCACATCATGAAATACACCAGGCTGGTTTCTATCTTCTATTCTAAGATATTGAAAATAATCGCTATCTTGCATTGTTACAGTGACAATTTTTTTGCCAGCTGCAATTGTTACTTTAGGATCTTTTATATATTGAGAAACCATAGATGGCTCGTCTTTTTGATCCTTATATATTTTAATCTCAGTATCATACGTGCGATCACTCGCTGCTGCTACCGATTGATTTGCTTCAACTTTTAGTGCTGCTAATGCTGGAGTAGAGTACGTAGCAAATGGAATTGCTAATGTTGTCGCTACTACTAGCGCCTTCATATAATTTTTTTTCAAAATAATATCCCCTATCATATATAATTTTTATAATTGATAATACTTATCAATTATCCACAAATAAATGATAATGAATATCATTATCATTGTCAATGAGAATATTACATTAAATTTATATTTTTAAAGATAAATAATAAAAAGCCCTTTATTCAAAGGGCTTTTTTACCTATCGTATGAAGAATTTCACTTTTTTCCTTCTCATTGATGACACCGATTTTTTGCAAAATATTCGCGTACAATACAAGTTTATTATATATTCGTTCTGACATGTTCTCCCTTCTTTCCTTCGACCAACTTTTTTTGTATTGGTAAATTATATGAAAGAGATGAGAAAATGTGTCCACTTTTTGCATAAATGCAAATCTTTTATTTTACGATTTACAGACAATAAAACTCCCTCCTAAAAATTAGGCGGGAGTTTAGGTACTTTCACTGTATTTAACAAACTGTCCACTGAATATTATGCTTCATAAGTTCTTCTTCAAAACTATATGGCATTTTTTTATCACAAATTACATGTTGAATACGTGAAAATGCTGCTATACGATAATTCCCTTTCACGCCTACCTTCGTATGATCACATAAAATATATGTTTTCTCAGCTAATTTCATCATCGCCTCTGACAATTTCGCTTTCTCTAATTCAAAGCTGGAAACTCCAAAACTAGGTAATAGCCCATCAATCGAAACGAACGCTTTATGAAAATGGAATTGCTGTATTACTTGCTGAGAAATAGACCCTGATACACGCGAATGCTTTGGAGATACTTTTCCACCTATAAATAAAACTTCACCGTGAAACATCTTTTTATTAATAGAAGAAATTAATTGTGTTGCGACTGGAAATGAACTTGTTACAATCGTTAAGTTTTTACGATGAACAAGGTATGGAACCATTTGAAGCGGTGTACTTCCATCATCAATTGCAATGACATCACCATCTTCTACAAATGTCGCTGCTTTATAACCAATTCTTTTCTTCTCTTCTATATGTAGCATTTCTCTTTCTAACATTGGTGCCTCTACCCCAGCGCCTGGAAGTTGAACAGCTCCACCATACACTTTTTTCAACTTCTTTTCACGATCTAATTCTTCTAAATATCGACGAATCGTTTCTGTTGATACAGCAAATTCTCTCGCTAATTCTGAAACCTTTACTTTCCCTTTAAATTCTACCTTTTCAAGAATGGTTCGCTTTCTTTCTTCTCCTACTACAGACATAGCTTCACCTCATTTATATCTCCCTCATAAACTTCCTTATTTATACAAGGTTGTAATTTTCTTTATAAGCAGAAACTTTTTCATGAATATGAATACCGCGCTTTGCTAGCTCATCAAAAATCAATTGTGGATTTTCAAAAGCTTCTTCAGGCGTAACAACACCCACCCTATTTACATTTCCATTTGCAATTAACTCTGCAGCAATCCCAAATGGAATACCGACGTTTCTCGTATAAGCTCTTAATTTTTCCCATCCTACAACAGAGCCATCAGATAACGGATGTGTATGATATAATACATGTCTTTGCTTCTCATTATTTTTCATACCTATTACTTCTACATGAAGTGCATAACCATAAACCTCTGTTTCTTGTCCTTCTTTCGATTGTAATAAATACTGCGAAATACAATCCATAATACCAATTTCTTTCCCATTTATTTCAATCTGATCATTACGCAATATGCCGTAATCATATAAAGCATGTACAAGTTGCATATTTTGCTTTGGCCAAGTTCCTCTCGTCTCTATCAGTTTGATACCTTTATTTTCTAGTGCCTTTGCTAACGTAATTGTTTCAGAATGCGGGATTATATACTGCGTTGTCTTACCATAAGGCGCTGGCAATTCTATTTCTCTTGGACGCGCAAACGGAAGTACTTGCTTAAATTCACCATCTTCATACACTGTACGCGATGGTAAATGTGGATCATATTCATATGTCGTTGTCTCTGTAATTGATGCAGAAAAAGCAATCGGACGATACGAACCGTGACTTACGCGGATCGTATCTACAGTATCCAGTTGATTTGCTGCATGCATTGCCATCATTTGCGTTACACCTGGCGTCATGCCAAATCCAGGTAAACATGTTTTTTCGTTTTGAACAAATATAGCATGCGATTCATTTTCTTCACCAAATCCATTTAAGTTCACACCGTGACACCCTGCTTCTGCAATACAGCGGGTCGACAATCCGTTTAGCTTTATCGTCGTACCGTCCATTACAATGTCATAACCAATCATTTTTGCAACCGTATCCTCGTGATTCGTTACATCTACTTTTACAAAATCAACACGAGGATCGTTGAGCCATTCTACTACTTTACGGCCCTCTTCCTCGTTAAAATCAGCTACTGTAATCGTCTCAAAAGATGAAAATTGAACTAAATCCAAAATAGCTTCACGACAAATTTTACCTGCTCCACCTAAGCAAAATACTTTCATCCAATAACAGCTCCTTTAGCAATACTATCAACTAAGCGATTAATATCTTCTTCATGTACATCACCGATATTTCCAATGCGAAACGTATCTACTTTCGAAATTTTTCCAGGGTAAATAACAAATCCATAACGCTTTAATTCGTTATATAACTGTTGAAACTCGAACCCCTCTTTTGGATAAATGAAAGATGTAATAATAGGAGATTGATATTTCTCATCTACTAGTGGCTTAAATCCGATTTCTCCCATTCTATTCACTAGTAGTTTTTGATTGTTGTAATATCGATTGTAACGCGCTCTCACTCCCCCCTCTTTTTCTAGTTCAAGTAGTGCTTGATAAAAAGCATGTACAACATGTGTAGGTGAAGTAAAACGCCATTTCCCATTTTGTTTTTCCATCGTTTCCCATTGATCATATAAATCAAGAGATAAAGAACGTCCTTTTCCTTTACACTTCAATAATTCATCACGTTTTACGATTACAAATCCGAATCCAGGAACCCCTTGAATACACTTATTTGCACTACTAATTAAAAAATCAATTTGTAAATCAGCAATGTCTATTTCAATCCCGCCGAAACTACTCATCGCATCAACAATTGTAACCTTTCCATACTGCTTTCCTAATTTACATACATCTACAATTGGATTTATAATACCTGTCGTTGTTTCACAATGAACAACTGCAATATGCGTAATCTCTTTATCTTCTTGCAATAACTTTTCTACTTCTACAATATTAGTAGGTTCCCACTCTTCTGTTTGACTGACCACTACATCAATCTGTAACATCTCTGCCATTTGCACGATGCGCTTACCGTACGCACCATTTGTACAAACGAGAAGCTTCCCATTTGCCGGAATAACAGAACCAATTACTGCTTCAACTGAAAACGTACCGCTTCCTTGCATTAACACTGTTGTATATTTCTCTTCTTCCTTCGTCGCTAACGATACAAGTTTAGCTCTTACTTCTTGCACCATCGTATTATATTCAACATCCCACGTACACCAATCGTATAGCATAACTTCTTTTACTGATTTTGTTGTCGTTAATGGTCCTGGTGTTAATAATAAATAGTGATTTTCATTCATGATCCAGTGCCCCTTTTATGAAATAATTAGTTCTTGTTTCTCGATATGTTCTATTATGTTTTCGAGCTCCTGCATCGTTTCAATCGTAAAATGAGCCCCATTTTCAACAAACCGATTACGAACTACTTCTATTTTTTCACGAAGCTCTACCGAATCCATACTCTCCACTTCCTCTTCCGTTAAACCGAGCTCACTACTTCCAAGAATTACACCAACTGTCCACATTCCAGCATTTCTACCTTCTTTCATATCTGATACTGTGTCCCCTACTTTTATCATATGGTTCATCGGATACACATCAAGTTCCATTGCATTTTTATAGCACATCCATGGATATGGACGGCCTGCTGGAACATCATCTGGCGTAACAAGAAAATCAGGTTTATATCCTTGTAACGCTGCTTCCTTTGCAACAATATCCATCATTTCTCTCGTATAACCAGTTGTTGAACCGATTTTAATGCCTCTCTCACGTAAAGAAGCGATTACTTCTTTTACCCCCTCAATCGGCGTAGCATAACTTGGCAAAATAGAAAAGAGAATTTCTTCAAACTCTTCATACATCTCATGAATGTCTACTTCTGTTGGTAATTGACCGAAGACACGCTTCCACTCATCCGCAATACGAGGCATTTCTGTTAGTGCCCTTACATGATCTATTTTTAATAATCCCATTGGCTTACGTGCTTCTTCTACTGTAATTTCAACGCCGCGTTTATGAAAAATCTTCATGAATACTTCTAGTGGTGCAAAACATCCGTAATCAACTGTCGTACCTGCCCAATCAAAAATAACTGCTTCAATTTTCATTCTGTCCATCACCCTTCTTATTTATCTTTTTTGCCATTGCGAAGTTCGGTTACGAAGTGCTTTCGTTCCCCATTCATATACAACTCTCACTACAATATTTGTAATAACAATAAGTACACTCATTGCAGCTGCTGGCGCTACATTTCCTGCATCATCCATATTTACGATTGATACGGCAGCTAGTTTAAAATCAGCTGCATATAAGAATACAACTGCTGACACAGTTACCATCGAATTTACGAAGTAGTACATCACCATTTCTAAAATTGCTGGTAAACACATTGGTACTGTTACTCTAAAGAATGTTTTATAAAACGGAATACCCATTGACTGCGAAACAAGCTCAAACTCACGGTCTAATTTCTTTAAGGCAGTCGTTGCCGTGACAAATGTTACAGAATAAAAATGAATGATATTTACTAGTACTAACACAGCGATTGTTCCGTATAAAGAATGAAACGGATTCGTTACTGATAGTCCCAGAATTTGAATCGTTGGTTGACTAAAGAAAAAGACATATCCTAATCCGAGTACTAAACCTGGTATCGCTAACGGCACTATAGAGAAAAAGTAACCTGTTTTTCTAAAAAATTGTAGCTGGTCTATTTTCTCAATTGCATATGCGAATACAAATGTTAAAATCGCCCCAATAACTGCTGTAACTGCTGAAACAATTACGCTATTTTTAAATGCTTCAAGTCCATCTCCTGTTAAACTCGAAAAATTAAAATGCTCAAATGTAAAACTCATATTATATGGCCATACTTTCACACTTGCAGCAATACCAACTGCAACAAATAATAGAATGATCATAAGTGTAATTACACTACAATATATGAATGAGATTACATCTCTTTTCTTATTAGCTATTATTCTGTATGGTACTGCTTTTGAAGATAAGAAATTCGCCTGCTTTCTTTGCGTAATACGATCAACTACAAATGCGAATATAGCTGGGATTAATAAAATCATTCCGACAGTTGCACCCATCGGCATATTTTGCTGTCCAATTACTTGTTTGTATACGTCAGTAGCAAGCACATTATATTGCCCACCAACAATTTTTGGTGCCCCAAAATCAGTAAAACTAAGTGTAAACACAACAAACATTGCACTAATTAATCCGTACTTTACACTAGGTAAAGTAACCGTGAAAAATTGCTTTGTTTTACTCGCCCCTAACATATTAGAAGCTTCATATAATCGATAATCAGATCCTTGAAAGGCAATTAGCAATATAAGAAATGCTTGCGGAAATGTATACATAACTTCAGCTATTACAATTCCTACTGGTCCATATAAAGGGATTTGTATACCTTCAAATAACCCAAACATCCCTTTCGTTACTAGCCCTTGATTACCAAATAAATATGTAAGTGCTATACCGTGCATCATCGTTGGTGCGAACAATGGTAATAACGCTACATACTGAAATACACGCTTTCCAAAAACATTCGTACGGGCAATTGCATATGCGTAAACGAATGCGATTGCAACTGAAATAATTGTTGTTGCGCCCGAAATCCATACTGTATTTTGTAAAGACTGAACTAAAGTTGGTGTTGTGAAATATTTACTGAAATTCGCTAAACCAATGAAAACTCCATCTTTATTATAAAAAGCTTGTGTAAATATTTGTAATAGCGGCAATACAAGTATGATAAGGAAGGAAAGGATCATACCGATAATTACGAGCCTTTGGATCCATTCCTCTTTCCCAATACTTCTCTTAATCTTTTTTTTCGTACTTTCTACCTTATAGTTTTCTAACATCTCCATCTATACAATGACCTTCTTTCCATATGACAACATATGATTTTCTGAGAAAGAGATTTGAATCGGCTTTCCTTTTCTAATAGCGGTTGCTTCTACTTCTGATGCTAATATATCCACTACAATTTTCTCATTATAAAGGTGTGTGTTTTCTTCTATGACTCGCACTTCCGTCCGATATACGGATCCGCGAAATTCCATACTTTCCACAACTGTTTTAATACCTTCCTTTTGTACAATTGTTACATGTTCAGGACGAATTGCATGTTCTTCGTTATTTTTCGAAAAGAAATTAATAGAACCAATAAAATCTGCCACAAACGGATTGGCTGGTCTTTGATAAATCTCCTCTGGTGTTCCAATCTGCATAATTTCCGCATGATTCATTACAACAATTTTATCAGCCATCGTTAATGCCTCTTCTTGATCATGCGTTACCATAATCGTCGTTATTCCTATTTCCTCTTGCAAATCACGCATTTCTCTACGTAATTTTTCACGCACTTTTGCATCTAAAGCTGATAACGGCTCATCGAGTAACAAAATATCTGGAGACAGAGCGAGCGCACGTGCAAGTGCTACTCGCTGCTGTTGTCCACCAGACATTTGAGCAGGATATTTATCTTTTACATTCAGCAAATCTACAAGTTTTAACGCATCTAGCGCTTTCTCTTTCACTTCTGCTTTCCCATATTTTTTTGTCTTTAAGCCGTATTCAATATTTTCAAGTGCTGTTAAATTCGGAAATAAAGCATACGATTGGAAAACCATTCCGAAGTTTCTCTTTCCAGGAGGCAATGCTGTAATATCTTTTCCATTCACAGCTATACTGCCAGTCGTTGGTTCCTCTAGTCCCGCTAAAATGCGAAGCAACGTCGTTTTCCCACAACCACTTGGGCCTAATAAACAAACAAACTCATTTTTGTTCACAGTAAAAGAAATATCTTTTAACGCTGTAAATGCATCAAACTGTTTTTGAATGTGTTGAATTGATAAATATTCGCTCATTTTTCTCTCTCCCACTCACTTACTTTTTCGGTTCTGCTTTTTGACCAAACTCTTTTTCCCATTTTTCTAAAATTTTGTCACGATTTTCTGCTGCCCATTTAAAGTCATTCTTTTTATATAATTTTTCAGTAACATCTTTCGGGAATCCCTCTGGAAGTTTATAGTCATTTTTAATTGTCGCAAATCCATTTTTCTCAAAGTATAACTTCATTACATCATCAGTAATTGCCCAATCTAAAAATGCTTGCGCTAATTTATCATTTTTCGCATTATCTTTCTTAATAAGTGCGTTCGCTTCTACTTCCCATCCTAATCCTTCTTTCGGCAGTACAACTTCAACTGGGGCACCTTTTTGTTTTTCTTTTAAAGCACTATAAACCATTGATACACCGACTGGATATTCACCTGCTCCTGCTAATTTTGCTGGTTTTGATCCTGAATGCGTATAACTTGCCATATTATCATGAAGTTTCTTCATGTAATCCCAGCCTTTATCTTCACCCATGATTTGTAGCCATGCAGAAACTGTTAAAAACCCTGTTCCAGATGATGCTGGATGTGGCATAACAAGTGTTCCTTTATACTCTGGTTTCGTTAAATCTTCATATGATTCTGGCATCGGTAAATTTTTCTTCTTTAATTCTTCTTTATTTACAGCAATCCCCGTCATAAATGCAGTATTTCCTACCCATTTTTCAGGTTGCTTATCATCTTTAAATTGCGGAAGAACACGATCTGTTCCTTTTGGAGAGTATCCTTTTAACATATCTTTTTTATCTAAAGCTAATAGACTTGATGCCGCAGTTCCCCATACAACATCTGCTTGTGTATTTTTCCCTTCAGCTAGCAATTTCGCAGTAATAACTCCTGTTGAATCACGTACAATGTTTAATTTCACATCAGGATATTTCTTTTTAAAGGAATCAAGATAAATTGGTACAAGCTCTTCTTCAATTGCTGTGTAAACAGTTAATGATCCAGATAATTTTTCATCTTTCACTTCCGCTCCAGCACTTTCTTCCTTCTTTGCACCACACCCCATTAATAACGAAAATACCATTCCAGTCGCTACAGCTTTAAAGATTGTTTTTTTCACTGTTTCTCTCTCCTTTTACAAATCTTATGTACAACTCAAATATAAACAACTAGTGTAAAAGCAGTATTAAACCAACATTAATCTTTTGTTTGTTGTTTGTTTTTGTGTAATACGTTGCTACTTCTATGTTTTTTCGCATTTTTCTGCTAATAGAAAACACTAAATTTACAAATAATTAAAAAAACCTTTATAATCCCACAAAAAAATGAGGCGTTTGTAAAAACGCCTCATTTTTGTTTCCCTTTTTTTGAATTACGATTAGCATACTTTGCGCTATTTTCTCCTTCATACTCTAATGCAAATTCTGCATCTGGTAAGCTTTCTTTCGGAGTTTTATTATTATTGATTGCCGCATTTTGTTTTACTTTTCTTTTTACCAATACATTCACCTGCTCTCAAGAAATCACTTTCTACTCTAGTTTGAAACAATTTAAAATAATTATTACTGGCAAGTGTTAACAAGTACATAAGAGGCGTTCGATGGAAATACTACGTATGAAGAAATCATTATAAAAAGGAGCGATGATTTTGAAGAAAAAAGAAAAGATTCAATCACCAATTTTAGACGAAACGCTCCCGCATCAAATGAATTTTCCATCTTTTAAAGGAACAGGAAAAACGATGCAACAACCTTTTGTGAATCCATATGATGTTGTAATTGGAGACAGTAAATATAATTCCGAGAACAGTCCACTTAACAATTGGAGTGATGAAGTAGATCCTGCCATTATGGCTGGTGATGAGTGGATCCATCCTACAAATGATATTGGGTGGATTTCAGAAGAAAATCAAGAGTTGCTAAAAAACGAATCAGATAATAAAAATGAAGCTTTTATGCATCCACAATTTGGCATTAACGACTAAAAAACCATTCTACCTAACATAGGTAGAATGGTTTCATACTATCCAATAATAATCCGTTCTTTCGGGTATTTATAGCGAGGTGGTTGTTCCCTTCCACCACTAGCTAAAATAAATGTTAAAATACCAACGCGTCCGATAAACATAAGCACAATGAGTACAAGTTTCCCAATAGTTGTTAAATCAGGCGTAACACCTGTTGATAGTCCTGTCGTTCCGAAAGCAGAACAAACCTCAACAATTAAGCTCATAAGCGATACATTTTCCGTAATAGATAAAACGAATAGCGCAGTAGCACATAACAAAATCCCCATCGTCATAACGACAGATGCTTTCAGTACATCCTCTTCATGTAACTGACGTTTGAAGACTCTAACTGTTCTACCGCCCCTTGCAAAGGTGTATAGTGACAATATACTAACAGCAAATGTTGTTGTACGTATTCCGCCCCCAACCGAACTTGGAGATGCCCCTATAAACATTAATATACTCATAAATAAAAGCGTCGGTTGTGACAATTCACGTATATCCATTGTAGCCAGTCCACCACTTCGCGTCGTCACAGATTGGAATAATGTATAGAAAACTGTTTCATGCCATGACTTTCCTGCTAAAAACTGATTTCGTTCTAGTAGAAAAATCATAATTGTTCCAACGATAACGAGTGCAAAAAATGTCGTTGTCGTCAATTTTGTAAATAACGAAAAGCGGAATAGTTGCTGTCGCCTTTTACTAAAGAATTGTTTTACTTCCATTAACACCGGGAAGCCAATCGCTCCTAAAATAATAAGCAACATATGAATCATTTGCACAATATAATCTTTTTTGTACGGAATTAGTGATTGTCCAGTTAAATCAAATCCTCCGTTCGTAGTTGCACTAACAGCGGCAAAGAAACCGTGGAAATAAGCTTCTTGCCAAGTTGGAAAATAAAGTAGAAATCTTGTACCTAATAGTATTGCTCCAATAAGTTCTATCGAAATAATTACAATTAAAATAGAACGCATCAATTCTACAAGGCCTGATAAATTCCCTTGATTATGATCTGCCATAATGAGTCTTCTTCTCTGCAAACCGATTTTTTTCCCCGTTATAATCCAAACAAACGTACCAAGTGCCATAATCCCTAAGCCGCCTAATTGTAAAATAAGGGCTAACATAATAATTCCTGCCGTAGTAAATGTATCTGAAATCGTAACAACAGACAGTCCCGTAACACTTACCGCACTAACAGATGTAAAGAGGGCATCTATAAATGTCCATTTCACACCAGCCTTCGTAACAAACGGGAAACTAAGCAATATTACCGATACAACTACCGCTAATAAATAAAACAAAACGATGAGTTGTACAGGACGTAATTTTTGTAAAAACTTTTTTATATCTCTCATTCCATCACTTCGCTACCTTTTTTCTATCGATTAAATAAAGAAAAATCTTTACTTTCTTTATTTGTAAATAACTGCTCAAATAATTTGGCAAAGACCATTCCATATACAGTTCCATTACCTCCATACGGCAATGCGTAAAACAAATTATGTATCTTTTCGTCTTCTTTTAAAATGGGGAGACCATCATGAGTACCACCAAATGCGGCTGCCCAATAGTAGTCTGCCTGTATATTTTTATACTGCGGGAACAGTTCTTTTACAATATTAATAAGGATATCACGCTTATGCAATAATTTCGTATCACCGATTGTTTGAATTTGCATCGCTTCATCTAATCCGCCTACAATAATGCGGTTTCGATACGTTCGAAAATATAAGTAGGGCCGTGCCGTTTCCCAAATTAACGATCGCTCATGCCAGCCTTCAAACTGATCTATTTCATTTGTTACAATTGCATAAGAAGTTTCTACTGTTGTATTCTTTTCTTTCTTTCCAAAAAGCGCTTCATAACCTGTCGCCATAATAATATTCTTTGCTACAATTTGATTTCCTGTTTTCGTGTAACAAATTAAATCATTTTGGTGTTTTTTTATATGTATTGCCTCTGTATGTTCATATATATTAGCTCCCATTTGGTTTGCTTTATGCAAAAAACTATGCGCTAGTAAATACGGATTCACCTCAGCATCACCTTGCATATATAACGCTGCTTGTTTTGCAAAAGAATAACGTTTCTTAATATCAGCTTCTGTAAAATATTCAACTGGAAATCCATAATTCTGTAACGTATTATATTCCTCTTGTAAAAATGAGACATCCTCACTTTTACTTGCATAATATAAACTATTTCGCGGAATAAAATGGGGATCAATATCAAGAGTCGGTATAACCTCTTCCATTGTTCTTAGCGCTTCATAACAAAGCTTATATGCTCGTACCCCTTTTTCTTTACCAAATGTATGAATAAGAGAAGTTAACGATTTATCATGAAGAAATTGTAGTAAACCTGTATTAGCAGCTGTGCTACCACACGCAATTGCTCTTTTTTCAATAAGAGTAACACTCATACCAATTTTCGCTAACGAATGCGCTATATGAGCACCTGCTTCGCCACTTCCGACTACAAGTACATCACATATCATATCACTTTCTAACGGTGGATAACAAGGTACAGAAACTCCTGTATTCCAAAACAACTTACCGGTCATAAGTTTCATAATCATACTCCTAAAATATAAATTTCTCCTTTCTATGTTTTGTTATTTTCCATAAAAAAATCCAACTAACATAGGCTAGTTGGATTTTTTTATTTTTAATTAGAACGCTCTTCAAGCCAATTTCCAATCGTCGGATATGTTTGTTTTACAGCTGTTCCACCGTAAACAATAGACATATGCCCTGTCGGTAAACATACATATTGTTTATCTGTGCTAGAAATATGGTCTAGTAACGCTTCTACTTGACATGGCAAAGCGATATGATCACGTTTCCCGGAAATATTTAAGACATTCGCCTTAATATTTGCAAGGTCTACCTTTTGTCCGCGAATAACAAGTTCACCCTTAACCAGTTTATTATTTTGATAAAAATCACGAATCCACTGTCTGTATGATTCACCTGGGAACGGAATACCATCACCAACCCACTTTTGAACCAATCTCCAGCTTTCGACGAAGCGCTCATTCTCTGAACGATCTACTAAAGCAACATATGGACCAACAAAGTTCGTAATTGGTTTTAACATTTTGTTTCCGAAATCAATCATTTCTGGCGGAATATTTCCAAATGTATCAACCGCTTTATCTAAATTGAAGTATTTCTCATCTAATAAAGGACCATACAATCCTGTTTCAGAGAAATCAAAAGGACTTGTCATGAAAATTAAATTACGAATTGGCATGTGCGGATGAAGTGCTGCATAAATGGAAGTTAGCGTTCCACCCATGCAATAACCAAGTAAAGAAATCTCGTCCGCTTTTGCAGTTCGCATTACTTTTTTTACTGCTTTTGCAATATAATCAAACACGAAATCATCAAATTTCAAATGACTATCTTCTAAACCAAATGTGCCCCAATCAAGCATATACACATCAAAACCACGATCCACTAGATATTCCACTAAACTATTTCCAGGAGTTAAATCCATAATATATGGTTTATTAATAAGAGCATATATTAACAGAATTGGAACTCTTTGTGTTTTTTCTTGTTTTGGAATGTAGCGATAAAGCTTCGTCTTATTCTTCGTCCAAATAACCTCTTTCGGCGTTAATCCTACTTGCGGCTCTGGTTCACGTAATAAAATTTCACTCGCCCTTTTCACTCGGCGGTATGCTTTTCGGTACTCTTCTGGGTATAGCTCTAATTGCTTTTCCCATTCTGTTGCGAATGTAGTCATTTTCCTATCTCCTTTTTGGTCGATTTCCTTCTAAAAAAAGAAGTGCATTCCTGCTATGGATATGCACTTTTTTCTTACTTCATTACATATATAATCCGCCGTTAATGTTTAATTGCTGACCTGTGATATACGCACCGTCACGGCATAGGTATACTACACCTTTTGCAATTTCATCAGCTTGACCAAAACGTTTTTTCGGGATTTTTGCAACGATTTTTTGACGTACTTCTTCTGGTACTTCTGCTACCATTTCAGTATCAATAAATCCAGGGCAAATTGCATTTACAGTGACATTTGTTTTTGCAAGTTCTAATGCTAATGATTTTGTAAATCCTAACATACCCGCTTTTGCTGCTGAGTAGTTTGTTTGGCCAAATCCACCTGCTTGGCCAATAATAGAAGAAATGCTAATAATTCTTCCTTCTTCCGCTTCCGTTATGTATGGAAGAACCGCGCTTGTCGTATTAAATACGCTACTTAAATTCACGTCAATTACGCGCTCCCAATCTTCACGATTTAACTTTTTGAATGTACGATCTCTTGTAATACCAGCATTATTAACAAGAATATCAACTTTACCAAAATGATTCACAGCTTCTTCTACAAGTCGGTTTGCATCTTCTACTTTAGAAACATCCGCTTGCACTGCATAAACGTCATGTCCATCTTTTCCTAGTTCATTTACTAAATTTTCAGCTGCTTCTTTACTGCTATTATAGTTAATAACTACTTTCGCTCCCTCTTGTGCTAATGCTACTGTAATTGCTTTTCCAATCCCTTTTGCTCCACCTGTTACGATTGCTACTTTGCCATTTAATTGAACCATTTCTTTTCCCCCTTAAATGAATTTGTGAACGATTGTTATGAATCATTTTGGTACTCATACTGTAGAGTCCCTATATAATTATGTTTCGCCGTTTACACGTGAAAGAGATTCTCCCTCTCTCTTTTACCTGTTATAAACAAGCGCTTTTATCATTTTTTATTTTCCGGCTTATTCGCAGGCTTTATCTCTTCTTTTACAGGTACTTGTAGTTTAGCTAGTACTGCATTTTGCTTTTCTAGCAATTCTAAAATTTGATCTACTTTTGTTTCAAGCGTACGAATATCTTGTTTCACTTTCGTCACATCACGCTTTAATGTAGGAGCTTGTCCTAAAGAATCTACTTTCTCCTCTAGAAACTCCTCAATGTTATCTACTTTATTTTCTAAGTTAATAACAAGCGTAGCCACTCTTGCGATATCCTCTTTCGTCGGCACATTTACTTGTTCTAAATAGTTTTTTGTCGTATCATTTAATGCTTTTTGATAAAACAAATTCAAATCTAGAACGCTGCCCATCCAAGCAGAATATTCTTCTGTTTTAATTGTTTCATTGAGCGCTTTTCCCCAAAATGTTTCGGTTTGTTCATAAGCATTTTTCCATGCTTGTAGTGGATCGAATTTTTGATCAATCACTTTACCTACACTCCCTTTTTCGTTTTTGAAACAATTCAACCTATTCACTATTTTCTAATATTCTGAATAAAACTTCAAGTCTATATTTTATTTTTTTCTATTTTCTAACAAATGTGTTGACTTTAAAAACAGATAGGTGTAAATTGCACTTATAAGCAAAAAATTCCATCTAACTGATTCATGAGGTGATGCACAATCATGCTACAAAATGAACCAGAACAACGCGAAAGTTTGGAGAACAACCAAGCGAAACAACCAAACTCCATGCCAAAAAACTTCTTAGTTCCCTTCTTACTTCTCTGTCTAAAAGACTGGAGTCTTCATGGTTACAAACTTATTCAAATGCTAATGGATATCGGCTTTTCTTCTGTTGACCAAGGTAATGTTTATAGAACACTACGCAAATTAGAAAAAGAAAACCTTATTTCTTCTACTTGGGATACAAGCGATGGAGGGCCGGCAAAAAGAATTTATTCTTTAACTGAATATGGAGAGCAATATTTAACAACATGTGCGACTTCTTTTGAACATTATCAAAATATGTTGCGAACGTTTTTCACGTTATACACCAATGCATTCTTTCCATTTTCTACTTCTCCAGAAAAGGATGAAAAGGATTCTTCATCTTCACCTGGTGGTACAGCAGAGTAATCTGCGTTCACAATATGCAAAAAAACATTTGGGGGTCAAACAATGGAAACTAAACCATACGAATTAGTCGATGCATTTTGGAAAAACTGGTCTCAATCACTTTCCCTTTTCTCTTCAGCTGGGAAACAATTAGAGCAACTTACTTTAGAAACATTAAAACAACAACAAGACGCTTTGCATAAATTAACATCAGGAGTAGATGAACTAGAAAAAGAACTACAACAACTCACTGCTCAGTTCAATAACCAATATACAGATTACGTGAAACAATTAACTGGAAACTCCTTAAATGATCAAATTAACGAGTGGCAAGACAAGTGGAAGGAACTTTCTGCTCATATGCAGCAACTTACTGTTTCTCCTACAAAAACATCTTTGTCAATCCTTACACAAACAAGCGGTCAATTTGAAGAAACAACAAAACAATTTATTGAGCAACAACAATTACAACGTGAAGAGGCTCAAAAACAGTTAGAGGGTTTTTTGGAAGAGTTCAAGTCAAAACAGTTGGAACTCGCAAAAAAGTTCGAGGAAAATTCAAAAAATCTATTTACTTCCATCAAGTAAGAAAAATGTGGGAGCTAACTGCAGCACAAACAAAACTCTTTCTTCCTCCTACTACATCAAGATGGCTAGCATTTTTCGATATGGAAAAGAAGGAGGACAAAATGAATCCATTTCAAGAAGCACAAACTGTTCCGGAGCTTCGTTATGATGAGATTCAAGTCGGTGATCAAGCATCCCTTACAAAAACAATTACGGATGAAGATGTTATCAATTTTGCAAAATTGACTGGAGATGTGAATCCTATTCATATTTTAGATTCTTTTGCAAAAACAACAATGTTTAAAGAACGTATTGCTCACGGTATGCTCGTTTCGAGTTTTATTTCTACCATCCTTGGAACGAAACTCCCAGGCAAAAATACGATTTATTTATCCCAAAATGTTTCATTCCGTGCCCCTGTCAAAATCGGTGATACACTTCGTGTTGTGGCAGAGGTTATTAAGAAGCGTGACGATAAAAAAATCATTACGTTGCAAACAAACATATATAATCAATCAGATGATATTGTCGTGGAAGGAACAGCGACAATACTAAAAAAAGAGTAGCAAATTTGCTACTCTTTTTTCTATCCAAGAACTTCTAATCGCACCGATTACTTCCGCGTATGACTACGTCATTTCCACATAAAATAACGTTACCAGTTTAGATAAGAACTTAGCTGAACTGGACTACTCATAAGGATGTGTATCAACATGGTAAAAACAAACAAATTATTAGTTCCAGGTGCAGAGCAAGCGCTTGAACAATTTAAATATGAGATTGCACAAGAATTTGGTGTAAGCTTAGGGTCTAATACAGCATCTCGTTCTAACGGTTCAGTTGGCGGTGAAGTAACAAAACGTCTTGTTGCTTTAGCACAACAACAATTACGTGGATAATAATATAACATATGGCTTAGAGGCAGATATTCTCTGCCTCTTTCTATTTTCAACATACATAATAGTGCTTTTTCACATACTAATCAAAGCAAAATGAAAGGAGCGATATGTGAAATGAAACGGATTAATATTAGCATGAGCCCTCCCCGCGTTCTTACTTTATCTTTTCTTCTATTATCAGTTGTCGGCACATGCTTATTAAAACTGCCCATTGCTACGACAACGTCCATTTCATGGCTCGATGCCTTATTTACAACCGTTTCCGCTTGTACTGTTACTGGGCTTGGTGTTGTAGATACCGGAAAAATGTTTACTTTATTTGGACAATGTGTCATTTTAACGCTTATACAAGTTGGCGGGCTTGGCATTATGAGCTTTGCTGTCTTAATTGCGATTATGCTCGGAAGAAAAATCGGTCTTCAAAACCGTATTTTATTACAACAAGCATTAAATCAAACGAATATCGGCGGCGTCATCCGTCTTGCCAAATCGTTATTTTCATTCTCTTTTACAGTCGAATGTATCGCTACTTTAATTCTTTCTTTTGAGTGGGTACCAAAATATGGGGTTACCAAAGGGATCTATTATAGTTTTTTCCATTCAATCTCAGCCTTTAACAATGCTGGTTTTTCTGTGTGGAGCGATAATTTAATGTCCCATTCTCATAGCATTCTTGTCAATTTCGTCATTTCCTCTCTCATCATTTTAGGTGGAATAGGTTTTACAGTAATCGTAGACATAAAAAGAAAGAAAAACTTTAAAAACCTTACACTACATTCAAAACTTATGCTTTCTTCTACTCTAATCGTCAACATTATTGCTACCCTTTTTATTTTTATATTCGAGTTCCATAACTCCCTTTCTATGAGAGGTTTTACCCCATTTGAAGAAGGAATAGCCTCTTATTTTCAAGCAATTTCAACGCGAACTGCCGGGTTTAATACAGTTGATATTTCTACATTGTCAAAACCTTCCCTCCTATTAATGATGCTCCTTATGTTTATTGGTGCTGGTAGCGCTTCAACGGGTGGTGGGATTAAGTTAACAACATTTTTAATCATATTTTTTGGCGTATTTAAATTTCTACAAGAACAAGAGGATATTGTCGTATTTAAAAAATCCATTAAAGATACTCTCATTGTCAAATCATTAACTATTACTATTATTTCCATTTCATTTATCTTTTTTGCTATTTTAATTTTGAGTATTACTGAGCGAGTTCCTCTATTGATGAGTGCTTTCGAAGTATTTTCAGCATTTGGGACTGTTGGCCTCAGTATGAACTTAACACCCCACTTAACTATAATCGGAAAAGCTATTATTATCTTTATGATGTTTTTTGGGAAAATGGGTCCTTTAACATTGGCTTTTTCATTTGCTCGTAAAAAGAACCGGAAAATAAAATATCCGAATGAAGATATTTTAACAGGTTGACAACCGTAGAAATTATCCATATAATGAGAATACAATAGCATATCTCCAAAGGGGAGTAGCGTCCAAGAAAATTTCTTGGAAACAAAGTCGTCATTACGTAGAACTTAGTTCTTCCGGCTTTGTTGGCATTTTCATTACATATGTCTAGCAAGACCTTTGCCTATTAACGGCAGAGGTCTTTTTTGTATTCATTTCCAGATTCTTCCAAAGTTAATAGGCAGGAGTATGGGGAAACTAAATAGTGGGGAAATTCTTCACTTATTTAGAACTTATAGAAATGAGAGGAGAATGTACATGGATGTATCATTATTATTGGAGTATGGTTGGGTATTACTCATCCTAATTGCACTTGAAGGAATTTTAGCGGCTGATAACGCTCTTGTTCTTGCAATTATGGTAAAACATTTACCAGAAGAAAAACGAAAGAAAGCACTATTTTATGGATTAGCGGGGGCATTTGTTTTCCGATTCGGATCGTTATTTATGATTTCGTTCTTAGTCGATGTATGGCAAGTGCAAGCAATCGGTGCCATCTACCTTATGTTTATCGCTGGTAATCACTTATTTAAAACGTATGTTAAAAAGAATACGGATGAAGAAACTGAAGAAAAAGAAGCAAAGAAAAAACAAGAGAACTTTTGGTGGACTGTATTTAAAGTTGAGGTTGCTGATATCGCCTTCGCAGTTGATTCAATTTTAGCTGCTGTTGCACTAGCAATGACTTTACCAAAAACAGGATTAGGTACAATTGGTAGTCTTGATACTGGGCAATTCGTTGTTATCTTTGTGGGTGGACTTATCGGATTAATCATTATGCGATTTGCAGCAACTGCTTTCGTACAAATCTTAAAACGTAAACCAGGACTTGAAACTGCAGCATTCTTAATTGTAGGTTGGGTTGGTGTAAAGCTAGCAGTTTATACATTAGCACACCCTGCATTAAATGTAATTCCACATTCATTCCCAGAATCCACTCCGTGGAAGCTTACATTCTGGATTGTATTAGTCGGAATCGCAGTTGGTGGTTGGTTCTTCTCAAAAGAAGTAGAAGTAAAAGTAGAAAAGAATTTAGACGAAAAAGCGCTGTAATTACAGCGCTTTTTCTTTTTGCTTTCTTCCTCTCAATATCCAGAAAAAATTCCATTATACTATCTTTTGTAAACGCTTTCTCAATATATGTATGTCCTTTTTGTGAAATATTGCACAAACTTATTGAAAGTGAGAACAATTCCATGTACTTTATTCATATAAGGAGTATTTATAGAAGATTTACTAAAGGAGCGTATTACTCATGCTAGAACAAGGACTAGATTATGTTGTCAAACTGGCTAAAAGCAAAAAGAAAATGCTAGATATAAACCCAATGCAATATTTCATTCGTGCTGCACTTGCGGGTATTTATATCGGTTTTATTATTGTACTATGTTTTAAATTAGGTAATTTTTTTCACATTGCAGATTCACCAGCAACTTATTTAGCTGCTTCTATGTTTTTCGGGATTGCTCTCGTACTTATTATATATGGCGGTGCTGAATTGTTTACTGGAAACACAATGTACTTTACTGTAGCAACTTTAAGAAAGGAAACAACGATTTCTGATACACTGCGTAACTGGGTTGCTTGTTACGCAGGTAACTTAGGTGGCGCGTTATTCTTTGCCTTACTATTTTACGCAACTGGAATTTTTGAAGCAATTGATCACGGTCACTTAATGAGTAAAGTCGTTGAAGGAAAGATGAACACACCTACAATGCAGTTATTCTTTAAAGCCATTTTATGTAACTGGCTCGTATGTCTTGCTTGCTTCTTACCTTCTCAGGTCAAAGGTGACACAGCAAAAATAATGGTCATGATGCTACTTGTTTTCACATTCTTCTTATCTGGTTACGAACATAGTATTGCAAACTTATCACTCTTTGCTTTATCTTTAGTTTCACCGCATCCTGAGACAATTTCTTTTTCAGGTGCTATTCATAACTTAATTCCTGTTACAATCGG
This sequence comes from Bacillus cereus group sp. BfR-BA-01355, assembly GCF_022663675.1. Taxonomy (NCBI): domain Bacteria; kingdom Bacillati; phylum Bacillota; class Bacilli; order Caryophanales; family Bacillaceae; genus Bacillus; species Bacillus cereus group sp. BfR-BA-01355. The sequence goes on along the minus strand of NZ_JAKUFY010000031.1, from coordinate 13,321 downwards.
TAACATTATTGGCGGATCAGTATTTGTCGGTATGGTATACCACTACTTAACTAAGAAAACACCTGACGTTCAACAGGAAGAAACTGAAATCGCAGCAGCTCAACAAGAAGAGATTATTCCTTTACAAGCACATATGAAACATTAAAAACTCCAAAGTTTTACTTTGGAGTTTTTAGCTTCCCACATATTTAACAACAAGGTGAGGATTAATTTCTCCTTCTTCCTTTCCCTTATCCAATCTTTGTTTCATCTTATGCATACCGATGATATCATTCGTATGAAGGTGAATTTCATTTACATATAACCCTTCTGTACAAAAGGCTTCTACAAAATCTAGTCCACTTTTTTCTCCCCATCCCATATTAAAATCAAGGGAAAGAATATTCACACCATAATCCCGAACCATTTGTAAGGTACATTCTACTGTAGTTGCCGGCACATACCCGAACGGACAACTTCTTTGATCATCCATATATACGTTCATTTTCTATTCCCTCTCTACTTTGAATATGCGACCAATACATAACATATTGCCCCAAGGCTAATAAAAGGACCAAATGGAATGGGCTTTCGTACTTCTATACGCTTTAATACGATCCCAATCCCGAAAAAACAAAGACTAAAACAAGATGCTAAAAATAAAATGATAAAAACTCCCTTCACTCCTACTATAAACCCAAGCAACGAAAGTAGTTTTATATCTCCACCGCCAAGCCCTTCTGGATACATCTTTTGCATGCAATATAACAAAATGAATATAACACCACTACCAACTATACTATCTGTCCAAGTAACTAATTGTACAAAAACACTTTCGAGAATGAGTAAAACGGCAAATGAAATTAAAATACAATCAGGAATTAACATATATAAGTAATCTGTAAGTGAAATAATAAGAAGTAGCGAAAAAAGGGATAAAATGATAATAAGCTCTCGTTCTATTCCAATCATATACACGGTAAGAAGAAATATACTTCCTGTTATACATTCAAATGCTACATACATAATCGGAATTTGCCTCTTACAATTCGTACAATAGCCTCTTTGTATATAAAATGAAATGATGGGGATTAGTTCTTTTGGCCTTAGCACATATTTACAATAATGACAATGTGAACGCGGGGTAATGATAGACTCCCCTAATGGAACCCTCATCGCAACTAACATAAAAAATGAACCAAACACCATCCCTGCTAACAGTGCATATAAATAAGTGAACATCCCTTCCTCTCCTTTCCCAAAAAACATAGCAAAAAAAGGAGAGAACTTCTACTTCATATTATCCATTATTCTACTAAAAAAGCAGGCCATTTTCTGGCCTGCTTTCCCCTCTTTTATACGATGAAATACATTGCTTTTAATGGTCCATGTACTCCGACAACAAGATTCATCTCAATGTCAGCCGAGTTACTTGGTCCTGTAATAAAGTTAATACAAGATGCCGCTGTCTCGCCATCTTCTACACGTGAGTTCATATCCTGAACTGCTTGTGTAATACGAGGTACAAGTGTTTCACGTGGAATAATAGCTAAATATACAGTCGGTAAAAAATGTAAAGAACGTCCTTGTCCTTTATGACTTTGTACAACAATTGTACCAGATTCAGCTAATGTATAATCACTAAATGCAATACCAATATTCGCTTTTTCAGCTAAACGCATATTTCCGTCTTTCCTCTCTGGATCCCATACGTTTACTTCAACGTCTCGCTTTGGAAGTTCTTCTTTAAATAAAGATGTTAAACCATATGCATCAAAACGCTCATCCGCTGATAATAAAATAGGTCCTCCGCCGTTTTCCATGATTACTTGTTGAAGGTCTTCACGTAAACGTTCATTTGTCGTTTCTACTACAGTTGTATGAATGTTTGTACATTGATTTTTAAACACTTCTAGTAATTCTTCTTGTGAATAATCTTTTAACGTTTCTATATTCACATTACTTTTCCATACTGGACGCTCTACACCTTCTGTTTTACGCGCGCGCCCAAGTTCTTTTGCAATGTTATCTAGAAAGGCATCACGGTTTTGAATTAATCCTGTCATTATTTATCCCCGCCTTTCTTATGATCTTTATACCAATCACGGAATCGTTCTTTACTTGGAGCTGGGAATTCACGAATATCCGTCCAGTTTTTAAGTGGCCCAACACCTTTTGATACACGATTACCAGATGTAAATGGACTCATTGCCGCTGGTGCCATTTTTGAACCCATTTTATATAAAGCAGCTGAAGAAGCACCCATACTAAACATTTTCATCGCTAGTTTTTCTGCAAGTGGTGCACGACCTTCTTGCTCAACGATGACTTGACGATGTTTTAATAATAAATCATGCAATGGAATTTTTACTGGACAAGCTTCTGTACATGCTCCGCATAAACTAGATGCATAAGGAAGCTCTTTATAATCATCATATCCACCTAGAAGCGGTGTTAATACCGCGCCGATTGGTCCTGAATAAATCGATCCATATGAATGTCCACCAACGTGACGATATACAGGACATACGTTAACACAAGCAGCGCAACGAATACATTGTAATACTGAACGGAATTCAGATCCAAGAATTTGAGAGCGACCATTATCAACAACAACTAAATGGAATTCTTCAGGTCCATCAACTTCCTCTTCTTGAATTGGTCCTGCTACTGTTACATAACTTGTTAATTTTTGACCTACTGCACTACGACATAGTAAACCAACTAAAACATCTAATTCTTCCATTGTCGGAACCATACGTTCCATACCCATTACTGCAATTTGTGTTTTCGGAATTGACATAACAAGATCTGCATTACCTTCATTCGTTACTAAACAAAGGGAGCCCGTATTTGCAACAGCAAAGTTACAACCAGTTACACCAATTTCTGCATCCATAAATTTCTCACGAAGTTGTTTACGAACAAACTTTGTCATTTCATACGGGTCATCAGAATTTTCATAGCCTAGCTTTTCTTTAAATACATCGCGAATTTGCGTTCTATTTTTATGAAGTGCAGGTGCAATAATATGTGAAGGTGGATCGTTATCTACTTGCAAGATATACTCTCCTAAATCACTCTCTAACACTTCACAGCCAATCTCTTCAAGCGCATGGTTCATACTGATTTCTTCTGTTACCATCGACTTTGATTTTACTACTTTTTTCGCTTGTTTCTTTTTGGCGACGTCTTGAATATACTTTGCTGCTTCCTCTTTCGTCTTCGCAAAGTACACGTGTCCGCCTCTTTTTGATACATTTTCACTTAACTGCATTAAGTAATAATCAAGATTTTCTAACGTATGTTGACGGATTTGTTCACCTAGTTCACGCCACTCTTCCCAGTTTCCTAATTCATCTGCGGCTTTTAAGCGATTCGTATATAAGCGCGTTTGTGCCGAAGATACTGCTCCGCGCATAAACGAATCTTGAATTCCATCACCAACGCGATCATTAAATTTTTTCTCACTGATTTTCATAGACATAGCTTATGTTCCCCCTTCATGAGCGACTATTCAGTACCTCAGCAATATGCATTACTTTTACTTCTTTTCCTAAACGCTCAATACGTCCGCCAATGTTTAACAAACACCCACAATCTGCACCGATTAAATAATCTGCACCTGTTTCCATTACACTATCTACTTTTTCATCTACCATTTGCTCAGAGATTGGAGTCATCTTAACTGAAAACGTTCCCCCAAACCCACAACAATTTTGCACGTTTGGCAAATCTCTCACAGTTAATCCTTTTACATTTGATAATAAAATCCCTGGTGCTTCTTTTACTCCGAGCATACGTGTCATATGACATGATTTATGAATAGTAGCTATCCCTGATAAACTTGCACCAACATCTGTAACTTTTAAAACATCTACAATAAACTGTGTAAATTCATAAGTTTTATCAGCAACTTTTTGTGCACGTTTAGCCCACTTTGGATCATCTTTGAAAACATGCGGATACTCATGAAACATTGTCGCACACGAACCAGATGGTGTAACAATATATTCTGCATCTTCAAAAGTTTCAATCATATGTTTCATCGCTTCTTTTGCTGCTTCTACATGGCCGCTATTATAAGCAGGCTGACCACAACAAACTTGTGCTTCTGGAAATTCAATTTCACAACCTAAACGCTCCAACACTTCAACTGTTGCTTTACCGACATTTGTTTCAAACATATCGACTAAACAAGTAACAAATAAAGTAACTTTCATAACTATTACTCCCCCTTTTTACAACTTCGCCAACAAACATATGGTCATCAGATGACTGAGTAGAGAAGAAATAGGCTCAACCATGGCCTATCCTCTCCCTCTCCTAAAGAAAACGCTTACTTAATCTCTCTCTATTTTATCAGAAAATTAAATTTTTAAAAGATTAAATTACGAATTTATATCGTTTTTACCTGTGACAATATGTTCTACATTTGTTAAATGATCTAGCATTGCTTGCTGCGCTAATTCTACATCTTGTTTTAACACCGCATCATATATAACTTGATGCTCTTCTATAAGTCGTTCTGATGTCGTTTGTTCACCATATAAAATAATGCGTCTTGATTCACCAATTGTTTCAGCAATCATCTCTGAAACATGATTCATGAGTTCAAGCAAAATGTTATTATGCGAAGACTCTGCAATTCCCATATGAAATTGAAAATCAGCTTTTTCGCCAGCCTTTTCATCTCCAATGCTCTTTGCCATTTCATCTAACCAATGTTTCATATTTTGTAAATTATCTTCCGTACGTTTTGCCGCCGCTACTCGAACTGCCCCCACTTCAAGCACCTTTCGTACTTCTAATAAATTCAAAATATCTTCTTTCTTCATTAATAATCTATTGTTTAATGATTTTGTTAATGAAGAAGAATCGAAGTTCTTCACATATGTACCTTCTCCTTGTTTCATCTCAATTAAGCCCATCGCTCTTAGCGCACTTAGCGCTTCACGAACAGCAGATCTGCCAACTTGAAACTGCTCAGCTAATTGATGCACAGGGAGAAGTTTGTCACCAGGTTTTAACGTACCATTTTTAATCATTGTTAAAATAGCTTCAGATACTTCTTCGTAAATTTTTTTCGGTTTAATAGATTTGTACTCCAGTTAAATCACCTCAGTATCTTCCAAACAACAATTGAAACGATTTATAAGAACTTTGCATCATAACTATTTTAGACCGAATTGATAAGAAGTACAAATGTTTTGTTCATAAAATAGTCAAATTTCCGATATTTATTACATATTAATTTATATTTTTACGTATAAAGTGAAACTTTAATCAGTAGGTTTTTTTTCATCCCCCACCTAACTTCTTTGCTTCCGCTGAATTTTGAGGTGGGGGGCTTACTGCCCGGCAAATAGCGAGATAAATATTCCCTTCAATATAAAGAACATGTCCTAAAAATTAGAACATGCCCACCTCATCCTGTACATTCAGTTTAATAATAACCGTTGTTCCCTTATCTTTTTCACTTTTAATTTTCCACTGTCCACCATGTATATGAACAATTTGTCTCACAATAGCAAGGCCTAAACCTGTTCCACCATGTTGACGACTTCTCGCTTTATCAACTCGGTAAAAGCGCTCGCCAAGATTTTCTAAATGCTCTATATCAATGCCAATTCCTGTATCTTTTATTTTTAATTCACAGTAATCATCGATTTGCTCTAAAGTTATAACGATATTTCCATTTTGATTTGTATACCGTATCGCATTATCTAACACATTATGAAGCACCTGTTGCATACGATCCTCATCAATCATGACAATGACCTCTGGATTTAAATTGGTTGAAATATGAATTTCCTTTTCTATAAACTTAATCTCATACGTATCTAATACGTCTTCAATCAGCTGTGAAAAAACGATAGGTTGCTTCTTTAACGGAAAGTGCTCACCTTCTAATTGCGCTAAGTCTAACAAGTCATGAACGAGACGCTGCATACGACCTGCTTCTTTATGAATTAGCTGCGTTACTTTTTCCTGCTGTGGTCCCTTTGCAACGCCATCTAAAATAGCCTCGCTATACCCTTTTATATAACTAAGTGGTGTTCTAAGTTCATGCGAAACATTTGCTAAAAATTCCTTACGCTTTACATCTTCTGTTTCCAATGAATTTGCCATTTTATTAAATGCTTTTCCTAGTCGTCCAATTTCATCCTCTGAAGAAACGGTAATCCGCTCCGAGAAATCTCCCGTAGCCAAATGGTTTGCAACCCGCTCCATTTGCGAAAGCGGCTTCGTTATTGCAATTATAATTTTTCTTCCAACCCATATCGTAATTAAAATCATCGCAATTGCTAGTGGTGCTAAAATAAGACCCATATCATATATTAAGTCTTTTATACTTTTTAAAGGAATATAAGAATATACAATTCCGACTAATTTTTTATTTTCCAATACAGGGATGACAACCCCCATAATATTACGTTCAAAATGTTCTTCATATCCTATCTTTGTCACAGTTTTCCCATCTAATAGCGTTTGCCTATCTCCTTCACTTATAAGAGAATGATGATGCACATCAAAAGGTAAACATGCACTTAAATCACGCGGATTAGACACGAAAAGAACGTCTGAACTAGATATTTGATCAAATGATCTTACTTTCCCTTCAAAAATTGATATTCCTTCGCGCTTATCATACTGAGCAGCAAGATTTTTCCCTTCCATTACTAATGAACCTTTTAAATTATCAACGTATAGTTTTTCATATGAGTATAAAGATACGAAATAAAGAAAGGACACTGTTACACATACTGCACACACTACTGTAAGCCAAAGTTTTTGTACCATCGTAAACATACGTTACACCTCGAATTTATAGCCTACACCCCAAACAGTTTGAATGTAGTTTCCACTTTCTCCAAGCTTCAAGCGCATCGTTTTCACGTGCGTATCTACTGTTCTTGTACTTCCCGCATAATCATATCCCCATACCTTTTCAAGTAATTGTTCCCGGCTAAATACTTGTCCTGTATGCTGACAAAGAAAATATAGTAAATCAAACTCTTTTACTGTAAGAGAAATCGGCTCACCATCCGCCTCTATTCGTCTACTTTTTTCATTGATAAGAATTGGTCCAAATTGAATCTCTTCTTGCTGTTCTTGCTTTGTATATCTTCTTAACACAGCTTCCATACGGGCAACCAATTCACCAGGACTAAACGGTTTTACAATATAATCATCCGCTCCCATACGTAAGCCGTTCACCCTATTCCACTCTTCACCTTTTGCGGTTAAAAATATAATCGGCACATCTGACGTTTTTCTAATTTCTTTACAAACTGAAAGTCCATCCATTTCTGGCATCATAATATCTAATACAACGAAATCATAATGATCTGTTTCTAGTTTTTTAAGAGCCTCTTTTCCATTTTCAGCTTCTCCCCACTCATATCCGAAGTTGTCCAAATACATTCCAACAAGCTGCCTCATATCACTTTCATCATCTACAACTAGCACTCTATATTTATTCATTATCCTTTCCTTCCCTCTCTATGAGTTGAAACGGTCCTTTTCCGACTTTAATTGTTTGTTTTATTTTCAAATTCTTCATATCCATAACGCACACTTCATCACTATCATAACTTGCTACATATCCTTCTGCTCCGCTCTCCAAAAATGCAAATGGATTCGATCCTACTTCTACAGAAGCTATTTCTTTATATGTGCTAATATCAAACTTTCTAAGTGTGTTCGAACCATGACTTAGTGCATATACGTACTTACTATCCTTCGTTATATTCACAGGCATAAATGGAGCGTGTAAAGAGCGCACCATTTCTCCCCCCTGTAAAGAATACACTAACACTTTCTCATTTACTTGATTTCCATCACCATGTCCGCCAATCCATATTTCTTTCCCATCAGGACTAATCGTTGCTCCGGTTGATGCTGGCGGAATCATAAAGGATTGAACAACTTCTTTTTTCTTCGTATCAATTGTCGTTAGTTTCGTATCATAAAAGTTTAGTACAGATAACCGATTATGATACTCTACCATCGTTATAGGACCTTTTCCTGTTGAAACATTTCCTGTCTCTTTCCCATTTATCGTAAAGAACCTTACCTTTTGAACATTTTGATCGGCAGCAAATAATTGCTTTTTATCTTCTGATACGACCACATTTACAATGCCCTTTCCAGTTTTATATTTTTCCACTTGCCTTCCTTCCGCCAATGAATATACATACATATATTCTAATTGCTTACCGTATACAAGGATTTCCTCACCGTTTGGAAGCAGTGTGATTCCGGCCATTGGCTCATTTAGTTCCCATGTCGTGATTAACTTTTTATTTTTTTTATCAATAAAACTAATGCTGCCTTCTTTTATATTCGTTGTTATAATAACATTTTTATCTTTAGCAATTGGTGTATATGAACTTCCTTGACACCCTACTAATAGAAATAAAAAACAGAGAAGAAAAACATACTTTCTCAAAAGATTCCCTCCATCTTCGGATGATTTCGTTATAATTGTAAAATAACAAATAAATGTGTGGAAAGTGTGAAATTTTCCTTTCTTACTCAATTTACATATATAATGTACAACAAATAGAATTTGAGGTGTGTCAATTATGCTATTTCCTGATTTAGCGAATAAAATTGTACGAGAAGTACGCAGACTAATTACAGAGAATATTATTATTATTAATATACAAGGCGTTATTATTGCAAGTACAGATACAGAAAGAATTGGTCAATTTCATGAAGGTGCACTCCGCTGCGCTAACCAAAAGAAAACTGTCATCATTACAACAGAAGATGAAAGGCAGTTGCAAGGTGTAAAGGCTGGAATGAATCTTCCTTTATTATTTCATGACGAAGTAATTGGTGTTATTGGAATTACAGGAGAACCTGAAAATATTTCACGCTATGGAGAAATATTGCGTAAGATGACCGAGTTATTAATTCATGAAAACTACTTTTTAGAGCAACTAGAACTTGAGCACCGTTCTTATGAAGCTTTCGTCTTTGATTGGCTTCAAAATACAGAATGGTCTCCAAGTTTTCTCGATCGCGCCAAAACACTTGGCATTGATTTATATAAGAAGAAACAACTTATTTTGTTTTCTATTGGAAAAAATGACACGATGCTCCAGCGTAAAATATGGCAACATATACGCAATATATTAACAAAAGAGCATCTATTTGTTCGGTGGGGAAATGATCGTTTTATTTTATTTACAGCGATGAGCTCCAACGAGCAAACATACCAATTTTTAAAACGATTAAAACAAGAATGCGAAGCTTTATTTTCTATTCCTTTATATATCGGGATTGGACAAACAGTTACCCCAAACAATATGAACATATCTTACGAACAAGCATTACGTGCTCTTTCTGTATCATTGGAAACGAAACAAATTGTATTTAATGAAGATTTACGTTTAGAAATGTGTTTACAAGATATTTCTGCCGAAACGCGTGAACAATTTCTAGAGCGTACCATCGAAAACTTACTATCATCTCCTGAGCTTATGCACACCTTACGCTTATTTATCGATTATAACCAATCTTATAAACAGACAGCTAAACAATTACATATACACATTAACACATTACATTACAGGCTAAAAAAGATTGAAGAGCATACAGGACTTGATCCAAAACAATTCAAAGACTTAAACGTTTTATACTTCGCACTCCTCCTATTAGATAATCATACAAAAAAGAACGATAAAACAGATTAATCTTTAGATGATTACACATAGAAAGAATCCCTTTACTTTTTTATCATTATAATGAAAGCACTGTTACCACGTTGTTTATTATAACTAAACACGTTAACAGTTTGAGGGGGATTTCCAATGTTAGAAAAGCAAATTATTCATTCATTCGTATCTATTGTTGGCGAAGATAATGTAGATACATCCAATATGGGGCGTTTAACTTATAGTTATGATGCCACTCCAAACTTCCAAGCAATGCCTGATGCAGTCATTGCTCCACGTAATACAAATGAAGTAGCTGAAGTGTTAAAGGTATGTAACACTCACAAAATTCCTGTGTATGTTCGTGGGTCTGGAACAAATCTTTGCGCAGGAACATGTCCACTTGAAGGCGGTATCGTCCTTATTTTCCGCCATATGAACAATATTTTAGAAATTGATGAAGAAAACTTAACAATTACTGTACAAGCTGGTGTCATTACACTTGATATTATTAAAGCAGTAGAAGAAAAAGGTTTATTTTATCCGCCAGATCCAAGTTCGATGAAGATTTCTACAATCGGCGGCAATATTAATGAAAATTCAGGTGGGTTACGCGGCTTGAAATATGGCGTAACACGTGATTATGTAATGGGGCTTGAACTTGTCTTACCAAATGGTGATATTATTCGTACTGGCGGCAAATTAGCAAAAGATGTAGCTGGTTACGATTTAACTCGTTTATTTATCGGCTCTGAAGGAACACTTGGCGTGGTAACAGAAGCGATATTAAAACTTGTTCCTATGCCCGAAACAAAGAAAACAATGCTTGCACTCTATGAAGATATTAATGAAGCTGCACGTGCTGTTTCTTCTATTATTGCAAATAAAATTATTCCAGCAACTCTGGAATTTTTAGACCAACCGACAATTGAAGTAGTAGAAGAGTTTGCACAAATCGGTTTACCTACAGATGTAAAAGCAATTTTATTAATCGAACAAGACGGCCCGCCCGAAGTAGTCAATCGAGATATTGAAAACATGGCTAACGTTTGCCGCTCTATGAATGCAGTTGATGTTCGCATTGCAAAAGATGAAACGGAAGCAGATGCACTTCGTACCGCTCGCCGTAGTGCACTATCAGCGCTCGCACGATTAAAACCTACTACAATATTAGAAGATGCAACTGTACCACGTTCACAAATCGCTCCGATGGTTGAAGCTATTAATGCCATTGCAAAAAAATATAATATTCCTATTTGTACGTTTGGACACGCTGGTGACGGTAACTTACATCCAACTTGTATGACAGACGCTCGTAATGCAGAAGAAATGCACCGAGCTGAACAAGCTTTTGCTGAAATATTTACGAAAGCAATTGAACTTGGTGGCACAATTACTGGTGAACATGGTGTTGGTGCGATGAAAGCTCCATATTTAGAAATGAAATTAGGTAAAGAAGGTATTGCAGCTATGCAAGGAATAAAGCAAGCTTTCGATCCAAATAACATTATGAATCCTGGAAAAATGTTCGCGAAAGACACTCGAAAAAGAGTGGTGGTTGAGCGATGACCACATTAAATAAAGAAAATATTCAAAAAGAATTTAAAGAACGATTAAGTGAAGATGAATTACTAAACTGTATGCGATGCGGTTTTTGTTTACCTACTTGTCCTACCTACATTCAATCCGGATATAAAGAGTCACATTCACCGCGCGGACGTATCGCATTAATGAAAGCTATCGTTGATGGTTTAATCGAACCAGATGAAGATGTTGAAAATACATTAAACGTTTGTCTTGGTTGCCGTGCTTGTGAGCCTGTTTGTCCATCTGGTGTAAATTATGGACATTTATTAGAAGAAGCTCGTGATATTATTAATCAAAATAAAAAATTCTCAATGCCAGTGAAAGCTGTTCGAAAAGTCGTTTTTGAAGGATTGTTCCCCCATCAAAATCGAATGAGAACATTAACAGGACTAATTGGATTTTATCAACGTTCTGGTTTACAAACACTAACACATAAAACAGGTATTATGAAGTTATTCCCTGAAACACTTGCAACGATGGATCTCATTTTGCCAAAAGTGCCAAAAATGAAAGCAATGAAAGATCGTCCTTCATTTTTACCTGCAGAAAGTACAAAGAAAAAACAAGTTGCATTCTTCACAGGCTGCTTAATGGATACTATGTTTTTAGAAACAAATAACGCAACGATGAAACTTCTTCAATTAGCTGGTTGTGATATCGTTATTCCGAAAACACAAAGTTGCTGCGGTGCATTGCATGGACATGCTGGTGAAAAGAGTGGAGCAAAAGAATTAGCAAAGCGAAATATAAAGGCATTCGAAGATTTAAACATCGACTATATTATTACGAATGCAGGTGGTTGCGGAGCTTACCTCGTAGACTATGATTATCTTTTAAAGGATGATCCAGAGTGGGCTGAACGTGCTAAGCAGTTTGTTTCTAAGATTAAAGATATTACTGCTATACTAGTAGAACTAGACTTCCATAAGCGAACTGATTTACGACTCACGCAGCAAATTATTACGTATCAAGACTCTTGTCATTTACGCAATGTTATGCGCACAGCTTCTGAACCTCGTATGTTACTAGAGGCTATCCAAGGTGCAACATATCGTGAAATGAAAGATGCGGACCGCTGCTGTGGCTCTGCTGGTATTTACAATATTGTTCATTCAGAGTTATCAATGGAATTTCTAGATTACAAAATGGACCGTGTGCATGAAACAGACGCAGCAACCATTGTTACTGCAAATCCAGGTTGTTTATTACAAATGAAATTAGGAATTGAGCGAGAAGGGCTTTCTCATAAAATGAGAGGAATTCACATTGTAGATTTATTATTAGAAGCAATTGAAACTAACTCGTAACATACGTAATAATAGGAAAACGGCTATCTCCTTCGTCTATGTAAAGAGATAGCCGCTTTTTTGTCTGCTACAACATTAAAAATATGTTACTTTATTATAAAAAAGAACAACAGAAACATTACAGTTTTGTAAAAATCAATCCATTATATTCCTCAAAAAATCGCTCAAACCATTGATACAATAGGATTCTTTATTTTCTCTTCAGGTAAATTTATCCAAAAATCCCTCTTAAAATCAAGTATAAAAACACTATAAATTCCTTTTATACTCTATATTTCTCTTATTTTTGCTCACTTCTTCTCTTAGGATAAATTAGGTAATTTTAAAGTCTATGAATTTTTTTCCATCTTTTTTCTCGCAAATTGTATGCTACGATGAATTTGTCAGTCAGACAGGCTGTCAAAAACAAATCGTGTGAAAACAAATTAAAACTTTATATAGGGGGACACACATCATGAAAAAGCGTGTTTTATTATCTGTAGCTGCTGCAACAGCTCTTACTTTAGGAGTATCTTCTCTAGATGCACAAGCTGCAACAGTACAACCATCTAACATTAAGGTTCAAAATATTCAGCATTCAAAAGTAATGATGAAACAAATGAACCAACAAGAATTACAAGCATTCTTACAATCTATGGGCGTTGAGTCATTAGCGCAATGGCAACAAGGAAACTTCCAACCAAATTGCATTATTCCTGGTCAACAACCTACTGAAAATGTTGTAACTGAGCAACCAACAGCTAAGCCAGAAACTCAAAAGCCTGCTGAGCAAAAACCTGC
>NZ_JAKUFY010000030.1:0-59158 GCF_022663675.1 Bacillus cereus group sp. BfR-BA-01355 | reverse complement strand
AGATAAAGAAGTACAGGGTAACGGTCAACAACCGGATTCAAACACCAATCAAGAAAATCAAAATGAGAAGCCAAAAAATCCTGAACCCGATCCAGAAAAGGAAAAGGAACAGGAAAATAATCAAAACCAAAATCAAGATAAAGATAAAGAAACTAGTCAAGAACCAACAGTAGATAACCATAATCAAAAAGAGCAAGAAAAAGGAGCGAATCATAATGGGTAAATATTTTGGTACAGATGGAGTACGCGGAGTTGCAAATAAGGAGTTAACACCTGAATTAGCTTTCAAAATTGGGCGTTTTGGTGGTTATGTATTAACAAAAGATACAGATCGTCCAAAAGTAATTATCGGTCGTGATACACGTGTATCTGGCCATATGTTAGAAGGAGCTTTAGTAGCAGGTCTATTATCAACTGGAGCAGAAGTAATGCGCCTTGGCGTTATTTCTACACCGGGTGTTGCTTATTTAACAAAAGCACTAGACGCACAAGCGGGTGTTATGATTTCTGCATCTCATAATCCAGTACAAGATAACGGTATTAAATTCTTTGGTTCAGACGGCTTTAAATTAACAGATGAGCAAGAAGCTGAAATTGAAGCTTTATTAGACAAAGAAGTTGATGAACTACCACGTCCAACAGGTACTAACCTTGGACAAGTGAGCGATTACTTTGAAGGTGGACAAAAATATTTACAATACATTAAACAAACTGTTGAAGAAGACTTCTCTGGCCTACATATCGCTTTAGATTGTGCACATGGTGCCACATCTTCTTTAGCTCCATACTTATTTGCAGATTTAGAAGCTGATATTTCAACAATGGGGACTTCACCGAACGGTATGAATATTAACGAAGGTGTAGGATCTACACATCCAGAAGTATTGGCTGAATTAGTAAAAGAAAAAGGTGCTGACATCGGACTTGCTTTTGATGGCGATGGCGACCGTTTAATTGCTGTAGACGAAAAAGGAAACATCGTTGACGGTGATCAAATTATGTTTATTTGTGCGAAATACATGAAAGAAACTGGTCAATTAAAACATAATACAGTTGTTTCAACTGTTATGAGTAATTTAGGTTTCTACAAAGCACTTGAAGCAAACAATATTACAAGTGATAAAACAGCAGTTGGTGACCGCTACGTAATGGAAGAGATGAAACGCGGTGGTTACAACTTAGGTGGAGAACAATCAGGCCATATTATCTTACTTGATTACATTACAACTGGTGACGGAATGTTAAGTGCACTTCAACTTGTAAACATCATGAAAATGACGAAAAAACCATTATCTGAGCTTGCAGGAGAAATGACGAAATTCCCACAATTGCTAGTAAACGTTCGTGTAACAGATAAAAAATTAGCATTAGAAAATGAAAAAATTAAAGAAATTATTCGTGTTGTAGAGGAAGAAATGAACGGTGATGGCCGTATTCTTGTTCGTCCATCTGGAACAGAGCCACTTATTCGTGTAATGGCAGAAGCACCAACACAAGAAGTTTGTGATGCATTTGTACATCGCATTGTAGAAGTTGTGAAAGCTGAAGTTGGCGCTGAATAATTAGCTGAATTTATATGAAAAAGGAGCACAATAAGTGCTCCTTTTTCATATGTTTTATAGACGATGAAAAAAATTTCATTGACGGTTTATCCATGTTTGTTATAAGATGGTCTTGTTCTTTTTCTCAAAGGAAATATTGTAAATTATAAAAGCGCCAGAACTACAAATAGTGTAGTTGACGAGGTGGGGTTTATCGAGATTTCGGCGGATGACTCCCGGTTGTTCATCACAACCGCAAACTTTTACTTAAATCATTAAGGTGACTTAGTGGACAAAGGTGAAAGTGTGATGAGAGAAGAGGAACGGATGAAAACTAGCTGTATAAGTATATACGGACTTAAACCCAATCGAGAGGAAGGTGAAAGCCGTTACAAGCTTACAGGGCTAGCAATATGTAATCCGTTTTTTAGTATAAATAAAAATGGTATCGGACTATGTCGTTACATGTTCGCAGAGCAGTGTAAGCATTTGTAACGGCGACTAAACATGTGTGGAATCGTAGGATTTATTGGAGAGCAAGATGCAAAGGAAATTTTATTAAAAGGTTTAGAAAAGCTAGAATATCGTGGATATGATTCAGCAGGTATTGCAGTACAAGCAGAGAACGGTGTTGTTGTATACAAAGAAAAAGGCCGTATCGCAAAACTTCGTGAAATCGTAGATGAGAACGTAGCAGCAAGCGTAGGTATCGGACATACACGCTGGGCTACACACGGTGTTCCAAGTAAAGTAAACGCGCATCCGCATCAAAGTACATCAAAACGCTTTACACTAGTTCATAACGGTGTAATTGAAAACTATGAATTAGTGAAAAAGGAATATTTACAAGATGTAACGTTCGTAAGTGAAACAGATACAGAGATTATCGTACAGCTTATGGAACAACAAGTGAGCACAGGATTAAGTGTAGAAGAAGCGTTCCGTAATACGCTATCTCTTTTACATGGCTCTTATGCAATCGGATTACTTGATGCTGAAAATCCAAACATGATTTATGTTGCTAAAAACAAAAGCCCGCTATTAGTAGGTGTTGGTGACAACTTTAATGTTGTGGCAAGCGACGCTATGGCGATGTTACAAGTTACAGATCAATTTATTGAGTTAATGGATAAAGAAATCGTAATCGTAACGAAAGAAAGTATTACAATTAAAAACTTACAAGGTGAAACGATTGAACGTGCACCTTTTACAGCGGAATTAGACGCAAGTGATATTGAAAAGGGAACATATCCTCACTTCATGCTTAAAGAAATCGATGAGCAACCACTTGTAATCCGTAATATAATTCAAAAGTATCAAGATGAAAATGGCGAAATTGAATTAAATCAAGACATCCGCAATGCGATTTTAGATAGCGATCGTATTTACATCATTGCATGTGGAACGAGTTATCATGCAGGTCTTGTTGGAAAACAATTTATCGAGAAGTTTGCAAAAATGCCAGTTGAAGTACATGTAGCAAGTGAATTCTCTTACAACATGCCATTATTAACAGAAAGACCATTCTTCATTTACATTTCACAAAGTGGTGAAACAGCTGATAGCCGTGCAGTACTTGTACAAACAAATGAAATGGGTCATAAAGCATTAACAATTACAAACGTGCCTGGTTCTACTCTTTCTCGTGAAGCTGATTATACACTTCCATTATACGCTGGACCAGAAATTGCAGTTGCATCAACGAAAGCTTACACAGCACAGCTTGCAGTACTTTCAATTTTAGCAGCTGATATTGCTAAAGCAAAAGGTGAAGTTCTTGATTTCGATTTAACACACGAACTAGGACTTGTAGCAAATGCAATGATAGAACTTTGTGATCAAAAAGAAGAAATGGACGCATTAGCAAAACAATTTTTAGCAACAACGCGTAACTGTTTCTTCATCGGACGTAGCGTAGACTTCTACGTAGGATTAGAAGGTGCGTTAAAACTAAAAGAAATCTCTTACATCCAAGCAGAAGGATTCGCTGGAGGAGAGTTAAAACACGGTACAATCGCTTTAATCGAAAATGGTACACCAGTTATCGCACTTGCTACACAAGAGCACGTAAACCTTGGAATTCGTGGTAACGTGAAAGAAGTAGTAGCACGCGGTGCTAACCCATGTATCATCTCAATGAAAGGCTTAGAAATGGAAGGTGACAGCTTCGTATTACCAGCTGTCCATGAAGCACTAGCACCGCTAGTAGCAGTTATTCCATTACAACTTATCTCATACTACGCAGCACTTCACCGCGAGTGTGACGTTGATAAGCCACGTAACTTAGCTAAATCTGTTACTGTTGAGTAGGAGATTGGTAGGTTAATAAATATAGTTATAGCTTTAAAATAAATTTACAAATTTGCACCCCTTTAGATATTTTATCTAAAGGGGTGTTTTTGTGCCGAAAAAGAACATCTAGAATTGGTAAGTGGATAGAACCCTATAGATTAATGTTTTACTTTTATTTATCTGAATTTTCCGTTATCGTTTTAAGTATCTGTGAAAAATCTCCTTTATTACGACAAAAAGAGACGAGAGATTTATGGACATTTCAAGGGGGGATATTGATGAAAGTGAATAAAAAAACATATCTAAGTATAGAAGAGATTATTTCATTACCAACCTTATCAAGTACAAACATAAGTGATGATGGTAAAAACGTAGCGTTTGTTAAGAAGACGGCTAACTGGAAAGACAATACATATAGGAATCATGTATGGATATATGGAAAAGAAAAGGGACAGAGTTGTTTATTGATAAATGGAGATATAGAAAGTATATGCCCATTATGGTCTCCAAATTCTAGGGATATAGCATATCTTAGCCCCGTTGGTAATGGGAAAAATCAGATCTTTGTTAAGTCACTAGATGGTTATGAAGGGGTTCAAATTACTGATGAGAAAGAAGGAGTCAGTACATTCAAATGGGGTCCTACTGGCAAGGGTCTTTATTATGTTACGCAGTCAAAAGAATGTGTGGAGATAAAGAAGCGTAGGGATCTATATGGAGAGTTTCAACATATAGGTAAGGAACACCAGAATAATTGTTTATATTACATTGAAATAGAAAAGGTGATACAAAGTGATACATATGAACACGAGAAAAGAGTTGTTTATCAATTAACTGATGGTAAGGATTTTCATATCCATGAATTTGATATTTCAAATGATGGGAAGAAGATTGTGTTTATGGCGACACCAAGCTCAAATATGGCGGATTATATAAATGGAGATTTATACATACTCCATACTAAAGCTGGAGAGCTACAAAAGCTGAATGTGGATAAGTTGTTGGGCGGTAGCGTCTGCTTTTCTCCTGAAGGCAGTAAAATATGTTACACAGCAAGCATAAGAGAGAAGGATTACTATAGAAACCATATACAAGACAGTACGTTAGAGGTATATGATATAAATACAGGAGAGGTAATTCAACCTGTAACAGATTTTGATAGTACTGTTATGCCATTACAGTGGACAGCTAAAGGAATTTTAATTAGATGGCAGGATAAAACGAATTATCGTATTGGATTACTAGCTGAAGATGGTACTGTAGAAGCATTAAGCGAAAAAGTAGATGGCTTTATAATGGATGCTTCTATAACAAAGGATGGAAAACATATATCCTATAATAAGGCTATAACAAATGAAACCTTTGAAATCTATTTAGACGATAAAAAAATAACGGATGAAAATAACTTTTTCAAAGGGAAACTTAAAAGTAACAGGGAAATCATCTCATGGAAAAGTAGTGATGGTCTTGAAATAGAAGGTGTTTTATCAACGCCAGTAGAGTTTGACGTAAATAAAAAATATCCTTTATTAGTAGTAATTCACGGCGGTCCGGCTTGGGCATCCTTTCCGATATTTTCAGACTGCTTCAATGAGAAATATCCGATTGAACAGTTTATCGAAAAAGGCTTTATCGTTTTAGAGCCAAACTACAGAGGAAGTTCTGGTTATGGTAATGAATTTTTAAAAGCAAACTATAGAAAACAGGGAATCGCTGACTATGATGATGTTATATCAGGGGTGGATAAACTAGTTGATCAAGGGATTGTAGATAATGATAAAGTAGGAGTTATGGGATGGAGTAACGGGGGATATATATCAGCTTTCTGTTCTACATTTAGTAGCAGGTTTAAAGCTATTTCAGTTGGAGGCGGAATCACGAACTGGAGTACTCATTATGTAAATACAGATATCCCTTATTTTATTAGAATGTATTTAGGAAATACCCCATGGAATGATCGAGAGATATATACGAAGACATCACCTATGACGTATATTAAATCAGCTTGTACGCCTACCTTAATTCAACATGGGGAAAAGGATGCAAGAATTCCAATTACAAATGCATATGATCTATATCAAGGATTAAAGGATATGGAAGTTGATACAGAATTAATTATATTTAAAGGAATGGCATATAGTCCTAATCAGCCGGGAATGAATGTAGCTATTATGAAGCAGAATTTGATGTGGTTTTCACACTATATTCTTGGAGAGAGTGTAGAGGGTTTTAGGACTTTATAATGGATGTTTGTAAAAGACATAAGGTTGAAACGCTCTTCATATTGAGATGATTTATTATAAAATATATACTTAAACTACTATCCGTACACATATCAGGGAGGATTAATATGACAGGAAATAAAAATGACTTACTAGTAGAAAAACGTGAAGAGTTATTGAAAGTATTGAAAGCTCGTTTTGAGAAAAACATGAACCGCCATGAAGGCCTTGAATGGGCTAAAGTTGAAGCGAAGCTGACTACTAATAATGAAAAATTGTGGTCACTTAATGAAATGGAAGTAACTGGTGGTGAGCCGGATGTTGTTGGTTATGATGAAGAAAAGGACGAGTATACTTTCTATGATTGTTCAAAGGAGAGTCCTAAAGGCCGCAGGAGTCTTTGTTATGATCTTGAAGCGTTAGAATCAAGAAAAAAACATAAACCAGAAAATAACGTTATTGATGTTGCAAATGCTATGGGCATTGAACTATTAACTGAAGAACAATATCGGGAATTGCAAAAACTTGGGGATTTCGACATGAAATCATCAAGCTGGGTACAAACACCTTCAGATATTCGAGAACTCGGTGGTGCTCTATTTTGCGATTATCGCTTCGGACATGTTTTCGTGTACCACAATGGAGCAGACTCTTACTATGCTGCCAGAGGTTTTCGTGGCTCGTTAAAAGTTTAAATTAGGATAAATAAGAAAAAGAGCCTATACTCAGGCTCTTTTTCTTATTTATATTTTAAAAGTAAACTGTTACTACGCAGTTTTACTTAATTTATATGTTCCGTGGTTGTTTTTATGGAAAAGTTTAGGGGAAATATAGCCATCTAATCCAATACGTCCAGCGTTCTGCCCTGCAACTAAAATGAATATAGTCAAAATAAGCAGGTTTGGGTTTACACTAACAGTTCCACTTAATAAAAATGAAAGATTCATTATGATTCCGAAAAATGCAGCTGTTTTTGTTAATCCGCCTAAAATTAAACCTAGACCTACTAAAATTTCTCCCCATTGAACTAAAAAGCTAAATAGGTCTGCGTTTGGAAGGACAAAATGTTGAAGAAAATCTGCCCACCAACTTTGTACTGCAGGGTGGTCACCTGATGCTTGAGCAATAGCACCCTTTAGAAAACCACTTGCGTCAAAAGATTGTCCGAAGACTTTGCCTATCCCAGCAGCGAGCCATGTATATCCTATGTAAAGACGTAAAAGTAATAATATGAAAGTAGCACGTTTATCAGTTCTTAAAAAATTGATAATCATTGAAATCCCTCCAATATTGTATTTACAAGTTTATTATATATTCAATGTGAAAAGATTCACAATGGAGAGAATGTGAACAAGGATAGGTTGTGAGTAATTGTTTTATTTTTTGTAACATTTTATCTGTTTTGGTAAACTAAGAATAGAGATATATGTAAAGGGGACAAAGACTTAATATGTGGATGAACTTGTAATGATTAGAAATTAGATAGATGAATTTTTCTCTCATAAGTGAGGGTTTATTTAGCTATCTGTAAATCATTCAAGGACTGCATATTTGGCTTGTACATCCCTTTTGTAAGGATAGATGCCTATTTTATGTATCTGTCTTTTTTTGTGGGAAATTTTATATCTCTTATATAAAGTATGCGCCCTTTAAACTTGGAGGAGTATATGATGAATCAATTAAAAAATAAAGTAGCAGTTGTTACAGGGGTAAGTCGTCTAGATGGTATTGGGGCAGCGATTTGTAAAGAATTAGCTGAAGCAGGATACGATATGTTTTTTACGTATTGGACAGCTTACGATAAAGAGATGCCTTGGGGCGTCGATAAAAATGAACAAATACAATTAAAAGAAGAGCTATTGCAAAACGGTGTTAGAGTATCGAGCATGGAGTTAGATTTAACTCGGAATGATGCACCGAAAGAGCTTATAAATAAAGTTACTGAACAATTAGGGTACCCTTATATATTAATTAATAATGCAGCGTACTCTACGAATAATGATTTCTCTACGTTGACTGCTGAAGAACTAGATAAGCATTACATGGTAAATATCCGTGCGACTACATTGTTAAGTAGTCAATTTGCCCGGAGATTTGATAAGAAATCTGGTGGTAGAATTGTTAATATTACTTCGGGGCAATTTCAAGGTCCTATGGCAGGAGAACTAGCTTATGCGACAACGAAGGGAGCTATTGATGCTCTTACTAGTACATTGTCAGCAGAGGTAGCTCATTTAGGAATAACAGTGAATGCAATTAATCCAGGACCAACCGATACAGGATGGATGACTGAAGAGATAACACAAGGGTTAAAGCCGATGTTTCCTTTTGGCAGAATTGGTGAGCCAAAGGATGCAGCTAGACTCATTAAATTTTTAGTAAGTGAAGAAGCTGAGTGGATTACTGGGCAAGTTATTCATTCAGAAGGTGGATTTAAAAGATAAAAAAAGAAGGCATCTCACCCTGGTGAGATGCCTTCTTTTTTTTAATCTTTCTTCAATCTTCGTGCAACACCATTCCCTAAAGACTGTAATCCTTGAACGAGGATAATTAAAATAAAGACTGTTGCATACATTACTTCAGGTTCATAGCGTAAATGTCCGAAGCGGTATGCCAAGTCCCCTAGCCCTCCAGCACCTACGAGTCCAGCCATTGCTGTTGCGCCAATTAAGCCAATTGTTGCAATTGTTAATCCAAGTACAAGGGAGGGACGAGCTTCTTTCACCATGACGTGCCAAATGATTTTAATAGTAGAGATACCCATTGCTTGATAGGCCTCAATAACACCGCGATCTACTTCTAGTAAGGCTGTCTCCATTAAACGTGCGATATAAGGAGCTGTGAAGACGACAAGCGGTACGATCACACCTTGCACGCCAATGGATGTTCCCATTAGAAACTTTGTAAAAGGTAAGATGAAGAATAATAGAATGATAAATGGAAGAGAGCGAATTATATTAATAATTGTATTAAGAATAGGATAAATGATTTTATTTTCGTGCTGTCCACCAGGTCTTGTTAAAACAAGTGTTACACTAAGTGGCAGTGCAATAAGGATCGAGATGAGTAATGAAATAGATGTCATTTGAAAGGTTTGGATTGTGGCTTCCCATATGACTTTACTCCATTCATCCAAAAAGGACTTGTTTTCCATAGTCTGTTTTCCCTCCCTCTACGATGATACCTTTCTCTTGTAAGAATGCTAAAGCACGGTTTACTTCATTTTTTTCACCTTGCATATGAACGACAAGTTTCCCATATGCCTCATGTTTTAACTGTGTAATATTACCAGATAAAATATTTGGATATACTTGGAAACGTTTTGTGGCGACAGCTAGTGCTGGTTCTCCTGAAGAACTTCCTATAAAAGAAAGTGTTACAATTTCTCCAGTACTTTGTAGTTCTTTCTGTACCTCTTCTGGAATTTTCGCTGCAAATGCGCTATTTACAAATTTCTTCGTTGTTACATGTTGTGGGTTTGTGAAAATATCTTTCACAGTCCCGCTTTCGACTACAGATCCATGTTCCATAACGGCAACGCGGTCGCATATACGTTGGATGACATTCATTTCATGTGTAATGAGTAAAATCGTAATTCCAATTTCTTCGTTAATCTTTAATAACAAATCAAGAATAGAATCAGTTGTTTCTGGATCTAAAGCGCTCGTTGCTTCGTCACTTAATAACACTTCAGGCTCATGTGATAGTGCACGTGCAATTGCAACGCGCTGTTTTTGACCGCCAGAAAGTTCGCTTGGATAAGCATCTTTACGGTTAAAAAGATCCACGATGCGTAAATATTTTTCTACTCTTTTTTCAATTTCCGCTTTTGGAATGCCAGCAAGCCGTAACGGTAATGCAATATTTTCATAGACGGTAACAGTTTTAAGTAAATTGAATCCTTGAAAGATCATTCCGATTTTTTGTCTCGCTTTTGCTAGTTCTTTTGTTGATAATGTTGTTAGGTCTTGTTCGTTTACAATGATATTTCCTGTCGTTGGTTTTTCTAATAGATTTACACATCGAATCAATGTGCTTTTACCAGCGCCACTATACCCAATGATTCCAAATACATCGCCTTTTTCTACTTTAAGGGAAGTAGACTTAAGAGCCTCAACATTCCCTTTTTTTGTTGTAAATACTTTGGATATGTTTTTTAATTCAATCATTATCGTCAGCTCCTACCAAGATGGTAAAACTGAACCATCAAATTTTTTCTCGATAAACTCTTTTACTTCTTTAGATTGATAAGCTTTCTTTAATTTGTTTACAACGGCATCATCTTTATTTTCAGTACGAACAACGACCCAGTTCACATATGGTGAATCTTTTCCTTCGCGGAAAATAGAATCTTTCGCTGGACTTAATTTTGCACCTAATGCAAAGTTTGTATTAATTGCAGCTGCTTTCACTTCACTTAGTTGCGTTGGTAATTGAGAAGCTTCTAATTCAACAATCTTTAAATTTTTCGGGTTTTCAATTACATCTTTCGCAGTCGCTTTTTCTGTAGCCTTCGGATCAACTTTTAAAACCCCTGCTTTTTCAAATAATTTTAAAGCTCGCAGTTCATTCGTTGGGTCATTTGGTACAGCAATTGCATCGCCCTCTTTTAAGTCTTTTACATCTTTTATGTTTTTAGAATATATGCCCATAGGGAATGTTACTGTTGAAAATACTTCAGCTAATTTCATATTGCGTTCAGCTTTAAATACATCTAAATACGATTTTGTTTGGTAGCTATTTACATCAAGGCTTTTTTCATCTAAAGATACGTTCGGCGCTACATAATCATTAAATACTTTTATATCAATTTCGAGACCATCTTTTGCTGCAACTTCTTTTACCTTTTCAAAAATTTGTTCATGTGGTCCACCTGTTACACCGACAGTAATCTTTTTCTCGTCTAATGCTTTTACCTCTTTATCTGAACTCACGCTACAGGCGCCTAATAATAATACTGCTCCGCTTACAATGCTTAATAATACCTTTTTCATCTATAAATCCCCCTTCATATACGTTCCAAAATAAAAAGCACCTCCCAAAAATAAGAGAGGTGCCGAATAGACGAAATAGATTCCTCTCTTATCTTCCAAAACGAAAACTCGTTTTGCAGGAATTAGCACCTTAGCTTATATGTTATAAGCTCGGTTGCCGGGCATCATCGGGCCAGTCCCTCCGCCACTCTTGATAAGAGTATGTGTATGTAGTTTTGAATATGGTACTAATAGTAAATCGTACAAAAAGAATTGTCAATGATATTTTCAGAATATATTTTATTTTAAGGTAATCGAAACATTTCCTTTCTTATGGCCCATTTCTACATACGTATGGGCTTCTACAACTTCTTCTAATCGGTAAGTTCTATCAATAACAGGTTTTAGCTTTTCTGTTTCAGCTAGTTGTTTTAGTAGGTTTATATCTTCTTTACTGACCTTTGCCATCATTCCATTCACAGATACATATTTTCCATTAGGCATTAATGCATCTGTACAAAGAGACTTTTTATATTTTCCAACTGCATCAAATATAATATCGTAGTGCTCGCCCTGCTTAGTAAAATCTTCTTTCATATAATCAATTACGTTGTCTGCCCCTAAGGCTGTAACTAAATCGAAATTCGAACTACTACAAATAGCTGTGACAGTCGCCCCGAAGTATTTAGCAAGTTGTACGGCAGCTGTCCCTACTGAACCAGAGGCGCCGTATATAAGTACTCGTTGCCCTTTTTTTATCTGTCCTTTTCTAAGGAAGTGCAATGCTGAAGTTCCGCCAAAAGGAATAACGGCAGCTTCTTCATATGTCACATTGGTAGGTTTTAATGCTATTAATCCACTTTCATGCACGCATGTGTATTCGGCATAACCACCAAGGTTTAGTTCTGTTAATGCAAAAACTGGATCTCCTTTTTTAAATTGTGTTACATCTGTTCCAATATCTTCGATTTCACCGGATAACTCTACGCCAAGTATAGGTTTCCTCGGTTTTCTGAAACCTAATATGATCCGCATAGGAATCCAAAATAAGAGGGGGCTATTAAAGCCACGTATTCTACAATCTCCAGTCGATACACTTGTTGCGTGAATTTTAACTAATACTTCATTTTTTTTAGGTTTAGGCTTTTCTACATTTTGAATCTGGAGAACATTAGGTGGTCCATACTTTGTGCAAATAATTGCTTTCATAATGACCTCCTGAAATGAGTTGTTATTATTTACATCATATTTAAACTTTTTCTCAAACATGTTGCTATATAGGAAAAAAATTAAAGAAGAATATTACGAATTATATAGATTTCATAGGAAAAGAGATGATATTATTTTTGGGAAGGAGGGGACGTTATGAAAAAACTTATTTTAATTTCAAGTTTAGTACTTGCAGTTGGTCTAGGAGTAGGGTGTAGTAATGAGGAAACAAAAAAGACTGATGAACCGAAAAAAGAAGCTGTGCAGAAAGAAAAGGAATTAACAGCGAAGGATGTTTTCAATAAAGCGAATGAAGCTTTTAAAAACGAAGAAAATGTAACGATGACATATGATGTGGGAATAAAGGCTGAAGGAACAGAGATGAATGTAATGAAGGCTAAAATGCAACTAGAGCCGAAGAAAAAAAACTCTCGTTCTGAAATGAATGTTTCTGGTACAGAGGTTATTGTTTATGATGTGGGTGGAAAAATTGCTGGTCAGGTGAAAAATCCTAATTCGGGTGAAGTTATGTCTGTACCAGAGGAACAATTAAATGCTAACGGAATGAATGCGACTCAAGGAATGGTAGATAATTTAGAGATTCCATCGGAAATTTTAAATAAAGTGAAGATGGAGAAAAGTGGAGATAATTATAAGCTGAAGTTTGCATTAAAAGGGAAAGAGACAGAGAGTATGCTAGCTAGTATGGATGAAAAGCAGAAACAAATGCTACAAGGCCAAAATGCAAAGATAGAAGAAATAGATGGGGAATATATTATTACAAAAGATTTTAAATATGAATCAGCAAAGATAGATATGGTTATGAGTAGCAATGGTGAAGATAAAGCGCACATTATTACGGATGCAAAGTTTACATCGTATGATAAATTTGATCCAATACAATTGCCAGCAGCAAAGTAATCACTGTCAAGAGAGGTACCTGAAAGAACGGGTATCTCTTTTTGTTGCTAATAAGGAGAGTGTCCTTTGAAAAAAAGAAAGATAGCAGTGGTCATTGCGGCATATACGGTTTTGCTTGCAACGTCTGTACATACGTATAAAAAACAAATTGATCATCCTATTATGAGTGATGTAGGTAAATTGCTTCCGACAAAAATAAAACGAGTTGAAAGTGCTACGGAAGAGCACTCGTTAATAAAATTAGTGCGAGATGCAAAAGTTTCAGGAGAGAAAATTTCCATTGCAGGTATGCAACATAGCCAAGGAGGACAGACATATTATCCGAATGGTACGATGCTCGATATGAAAGGATATAATAAAATATTAGAATTTGATCCAGAGAAGAAGCGGATTACAGTTCAAAGTGGTGTCACGTGGAATGATATTCAGAAGAAAATAAATCCATATGGCCTTGCGGTACAGGTCATGCAGTCTCAAAATATTTTTACTGTTGGTGGTTCATTAAGTGTAAATGTACACGGGCGTGATATTCGTCATGAGGCACTGATTGATACAATAGAGTCATTTAGATTGTTAATGGCAGATGGCACGGTACGTAATGTAAGTAGAGAAGAAAATGCAGCGTTATTTCCATATGTCATTGGTGGTTACGGTTTATTTGGAGTTATTTTAGATGTGACGCTGAAGTTAACAGATGATGAATTATATGAAATGCACACGAGAATGATAGATTATAAAGAATACGCATCTTATTTCAAAGAGAAAGTGAAAAGAGATGAGAATGTTCGTATGCACTTAGCACGTATTTCTGTTGCTCCAAATTCATTTTTAAAAGAGATGTATGTGACAGATTATACTTTGGCACAAAATCAAAATATGAGAGAAGAGTACAGTGAATTAAAGGAAGAAAATATTATAGCTGCACCGAAATTTTTACTTGGGTTATCACGTTATAGTGATTGGGGAAAGAATACATTTTGGAATATACAAAGAGGTTATTTTGAACGTACAGATGGAAAGTATGAGACGCGTAATAATGTTATGAGATCAGATAGTGCTTTTATGGAATATGAAAATCCAAATAGGACCGAAGTGTTACAAGAATACTTTGTGCCTATAGATGCTTTCACGGAGTATATAGATGATTTACGTAACGTATTAAATGAAGAAGAGTTTAATTTGCTCAACATTACGATTCGTTACGTGGAAAAGAATGAAAATGCAGTTTTGTCCTATGCGAAAGATGATATGTTTGCGCTGGTTCTTTTAATTAACCAGGGACGCTCAGATAGTGAGATAAAGAAAACAGAGGATGTCATTCGGAAGATGATTGATGTTACTTTAAAGCATAACGGTAGTTACTATTTGCCGTATTATTCTTATCCAACGAAAGAGCAGTTAAAGAAGGCATATCCTCGTATTGAAGAATTTCTCAAGAAAAAGAAGGAAGTAGATTCAGAAGAGAGATTTGTGAATTTATTTTATAGGGAGTATACGAAATGACATATAGAAGATTTGTAGCTTCGCAAAGTATCATCATGATGGCAGGAAGTATGGTATTTCCTTTTTATATATTATTGCTTCGAAACGTTGGAAATAGCTTCTCGCAATTTGGCTGGGCGTATGGCTTATTTGCTTTAACATCAGCACTTGTATATCCACTAGTGGGAAAGGTATCTGATCAAGTAGGTGATAAAAAATTATTAATAATATACGCTTGGTCCATGGCAATCTTAATGCTTTGTTTTCCGATTGCCACGGAAGTATGGCATGTGTATCTTCTTCAAATTGTAATGGGAGTTTTAGGTGCTGTGCAGCGTAATACTGAGAAGACTTCGTTAGCACGAAAGGTTGCGCAGGAAAAGGCTGGTTATGAGATTGGAAAATACCATGTGTGGACATCCATTGGCGGAGCAGTAGCGGTTATTGCCACGGGATATTTAGTAGATTTCTTTACGATTGGTACAATTTTTTATATTGCATCTATTCTATATGTAGTAAGCGGGATTGTATTAAGTAGTAAAAAAATATAACTATTCCTATTTTCACCTTAATACCCTTTATTTGTTATACTAAAAGGGAATACAAAAGAAAAGGGGACAGTGCCTTTGATGAAATTTGTAGTTTTAGCTATTCTTACTTTGTTTTTGATTCCATGGACAAGAAGTAGTAGTAAGCTTCGAGCAGTGGATAAGAAGGGAGATAAGAAGGTTGTAAAGGGTAAGAAATCATCTATTTTAGTTATTCCTGTTTTATTTTGGATAGGTATTGCAATCTATGAATACTTTTGGCTAATTGATGATCGAGTAGATTCGATTCTTACTCATTATTCTGTTGCAGTAGCAATTTTAATTGGGCTTGTTTTATTTTCACAAAATCAAATAGGTAAATTAGAAGGTACGTTAAAAGGACTTCTAATGTTTATTTTACTCGCAAGTTACGGTTACTTTGGTTATTTGCACGATATAGTAATCTCGCAAAAGAAATATGATTCTGTTGTTAAGGTAGAGAAAGATATTTCAGAGCCATTTACTGAAAATGACCAGCCGTTTACAGTGCCGCCAAAGACAGCGGAGAATAAGATGAAAAAAGTATTTGGTGATATTCCGAAAGTAGCTTATTTTGAGCTAGGAGAATTAACGCCACAAATGGTAAACGGCGAAGCTTTATATGTAGCGCCGATTGAAGTTTCAGGATTTTTTAAAGCGCGTAAAGCTGAGACAATTCCAGGGTATGTAACGATGTCAGGTACAAATCCTGATGCGGAAGCGAAACTGCACCTCGGTTATAAAATGAAATATGTGCCAAGCATGTTTTTTGGTAATAATTTAGAGCGTGTGGTAAGGCAAGCAGAACCAGATTTAATCTTTAAAGGAAAACCTAAATTTGAGGTTGATGATAAAGGGAAACCATATTATACAATGACGTATGGTGAATTTATTTCAGGAAGATCTGGATTTGAGGTAGAAGGTGTTGTCGTAGTAGACGCACAAACAGGTGAAGTGAAAAGGTATGATAAAGGAAAGGCGCCTAAATTTGTTGATGGTGTATTAAATCATGAGACTGCATCTACGTTAAATACGTACTTTGGTAAATATATTCACGGATTTTGGAATACGAAATTCTCGCAAACTGATATGAAGATTCCGACTGAGTGGGGAACGAAAGAAGGCGTGACCCCGATCTTTGGTAAAGATGGAACACTATATTATTTTACAGACTTTACTTCTCCAAAAGAAGGAGTAGATTCAGCCCTAGGCTATTCATTAGTAGATGCACGCACAGGCAAGCTATATTACTATAATGGAAAAGAAGTGAAGGGGATTATGGATGGTTCAGCAGCTACAGAAGTAGTGGATAATTCCTTTAAGAGAGAGAAATGGCATGGGACAATGCCTGTCATTTATAACGTATACGGTAAACCAGCTTGGATTATTCCGGTTGTTGATGATGGAGGCCTAGTACGTGCACATACAGTTGTATATGCTGCTAATGCAAAAATATTTGCGACAGGTTCTTCGCAGAAAGAAGCGCTTGAGAATTATAAAAACGTAATGAACGGTAATGGTGATACCTTTAGACCAACCTCAACAGGAAAAGAAGCGCAAAAAGAAGGTATTGTACAACGTGTATATAAAGAGAAATCAGGTGAAAATACAATCGTGTACGTACTTTTAGAGAATGAACAAAAGGTATTTATGATACCGGTGAAGAAATTCCCGTATGCTATGTTTACAGAAGTAGGAGACCCAATTCAAATTACATATTTAGATACAGGAGAGACGATGGCCTCAGTATCTAAATTTACGAATAGCAATGTGAAAAAGTAAAGCGATAGAATTTCTATCGCTTTTTTTACATTATGAAAGAGGAAAATGCGCTGTACTTGACGTATGTTTATGATGTAACTATAATTGTTACGATTCAGTGTGTATAGGAAAGGGTGAATTGAAAAAGTGAATGAAGTTAATCACGAAATATATAAACCTGTAAAGGCAAACAGGTTATGGATGATTCTTGTATTAGGAACACTTACGGCGATTGGGCCATTATCTATTGATATGTATTTGCCTTCATTACCGAAGTTAACGGATGACTTGCAAACAGGTGCATCCCTAGCGCAGCTTACATTAACAGCTTGTCTGCTTGGGCTGTCAGTAGGACAATTATTTGTTGGCTCAATTAGTGACATTTACGGAAGACGCAAACCACTTATTATTGCTCTTATTATTTATGTTGCTTCTTCTTTACTTTGTGCTGTTGCGCCATCTATTTGGACATTAGTGTTATTGCGCTTCCTACAAGGAGCTTCAGGATCAGCCGGGATTGTTATATCACGTGCGATGGTACGTGATATGTACTCAGGTTCTGAAATGACGAAGTTTTTCTCACTGCTTATGTTAGTAAACGGAGCAGCACCTATTTTGGCACCGATTATTGGGGGGCAATTATTACAGTTTACAACGTGGCGCGGTGTTTTCATCGTTCTTGGAGCAATTAGCGTATTCATGTTAATCTCAGCTACTTTTGTATTGCGTGAAACATTACCTCCTGAAGAAAGAGAAACGGGTGGTTTGTCAGGGACTTTGGCGACGTACGGAAAATTGTTAAAGGACCGTCTGTTTATGGGATATGCATTGTCACAAGGATTAGTAACAGCGGCAATGTTTGCATACATTTCGGGCTCACCATTTGTGTTGCAGAACATATACGGAGCATCACCACAGCAATTTAGTTTATTCTTTGCGATTAACGGCATCGGTATTATTATTGCTAGTCAGGTAACGGGTCGTTTAGCGGGGAAAGTGAATGAGAAGACATTATTTGTTGCTGGTATTATTATCGCAGCTGTTGGTGGCCTATCTTTACTACTGACAATCGTACTAGGAATAGGTTTAATCGGTGTTTTATGTTCGTTATTCCTTGTTGTATCAAGTGTCGGGGTTGTATCAACAACTGGGTTCTCATTAGCGATGAGAAATCAGAAGCAAGCTGCAGGAACAGCGTCAGCTTTATTAGGCTTATTACAGTTCATTTCAGGAGCGCTTGTCGCTCCGCTAGTAGGTATTGGTGGGAGTAATACAGCGTTACCGATGGGTGTTGTTATTGCGCTTTGTGAAGTAGGGGCAGTATTATGTTATCTATTTATGGCCAGAAGAAGTGAGAAGCAGTTTGAACTGCAACAAAGGCAAAATTTAGAGGCTTAACAAAAAAGAACTGATTCAAAGGGAATGTTTGAATCAGTTCTTTTTTTCATTTCTTTGAAATACCTCATACATATTATTCATGATCGTATCATATAAAACAGCAAGTTTATCCCACACCCAGCGATTACTATCGACTTCTTTTTCCCCACAGTCGATAATATCGGTATGGTCAGTAATTTTATACGCTTTTTTAACGATAATAGGAGCAATCTTCGGTATACGTGGGATTTCCTTTAAGGTATCTGCAAAGTTTCCAATGTAGACATGACCGATGATTTCGATTGTTAATGATTTATCCGATATATTTAGCACGGTATGAAATTGATTTGTATGTTGTTGTTTTAAATATTGAGCTAACTTAAATGGAGCATGCTTCTTCTTTAATACGCGGCGAAGGCTCTCTGTATTTTCGATATGAAGTGATTTTTCGCGAATAAGGACACGAATATCTTCTCCCATAAAAGGCATTGTGTTGTACATAGATGATTCTCCTTAAAACCTTACATATGTTTGCGTTATGCATATGTAAGTCTAGCATGGTTTGTTCTTTATGTGTGCTTACAGTTTTGTAAGGTGATGTAGTAAAGCATTGCAAAAGTTATTTGTATAAAGTGACGATACTGTGACAAACATGTTGGTATATATATTACGATGTCGTCTTAAGTGTAAAAAGTAGGGCGTTCTCGGTATAATAACAAGTGGAGATAAAAGAAACTATAATGAGTAATAGCTGTAGATAAAAGGAGAAGAAGAGATGAAGAAGGTTTTGGGTATTGCTGTAATGGGAAGTATGATCCTTCTAGCAGGATGTAATGGAAATAAAGATACGAAAGAACCGAAAGAACCGAAAGAAAAGGTAGAGCAATCTACTGAACAAACAGAAGAGATGAAAGAATACCTTGCAGTACATGAAAAATACGATATAAAAATGAATAAAGAAATTAATAAAGCGCTGCAGTTATTTGAAGTGGCAAAAGAAAAGGGCGGTAAGGAAATAACGAATGCAACATATAAAGAAGACGTGCAAAAGGTAACAACGAGCATGTTAGAAGATATTGATCATATACGTAAAGAAATTCGTGTTCCGAAGTCGAAAGAGCAAGAACATGAGGTATATGTTGGTTTCTTGAATGAATCAGAACAAGCGATGAAAAAATTACAGAAGTTAGCTAAAGAAGAAGATTCATCGTTGATTCGTGATATAGAAATTAACTTTGCAACAGCATCGACATACTATAAACGTTTTCAAGCAGAAACGAAAAAATAACCTTGCCTGTGCAAGGTTATTTTTTCTTCTTGCCATCTCCGTCTTCATCCTCAGATACTAATATTTTCTGTTCTTCGTGAAATTCGGAAATAGTTTGCCCGGTAATATTATCGAAAGGAGTATAAAAAGAAGTAATACGTTTCTTTTTAATAAAGAGTTTATAGGAGCCGATGATGACAAGTATAACGATTGTTAAGGGTAATCCTATAGTAGCAAGAAGTAAGGGGTCCATCTTATAACTCCTTTAACATCATTTCTTTTTATGATAAGCCGAAAACTGTAATTTCGATAAATGAATTAAAAACTGATTTTTCTAAATTTATCCAATTCGATTGACTTTTCAATTTTTCAGAATTATAATTCGAAATATACAATTTGAACCAAATAATAATATAGCAATTTACTTATCCAGAGAGGTAGAGGGACTGGCCCTATGACACCTCAGCAGCGGGTTCTGTAATAGGAACACCGTGCTAATTCCAGCAAGCAAGTCTTGAAAGATAAGTGATGGGCCTTTTTTTGTTAAGCCTTGATCTTATTTTTTAAGATCAAGGCTTTTTTTATTCTAAAAAGAGAAAAGGGAGTAATGGAAAAAGTACATTCATAAAACAAAGTAAATTCATGTGTTTAGGGGGTTATTGAAGTGTATGTAATTAAAAAATTATCGGTTATGGTGTTCACACTATGGGTTATTACGACAGTGACATTTCTAATTATGCATATTATTCCGGGAGATCCATTTTCATCAGATGCAAAAATCTTTCCTGAAGAAGTGATCCAAAACATGAGAGCGAAGTATCACCTTGATGAACCGTTATGGAATCAATATGTTGCTTATTTAGACGGTGTAGTTCATTTTGATTTTGGTGAATCGGTTCAATCGACCGGGCAAGGTGTATCAGAAATTATAACAACTGGCTTTGGTCCATCAGCAATTATTGGTCTACAAGCACTTGTTATTTCATTGTTAGTAGGAATTGCGGCAGGGACATTTGCTGCTCTATATCATGGGAGAGTAATTGACTATAGTGTGAGTTTGCTCGCAATTTTAGGTATTTCTATTCCAAGTTTTATTTTAGCACCACTATTTATACAAGTATTCGCTATCCAATTTGAGTTTTTACCAGTAGCCTCTTGGGGAACATTCGAACATACGGTATTGCCATCCTTTGCATTAGCGTTAGGGCCAATCGCAGTTATTACAAGGTTTGTTCGTTCTAATATGATCGAAGTACTGCAGAGTGATTATATTAAGCTAGCAAGAGCAAAAGGTATACCAATTAAGAAGATTATTATAAGACACGCTCTTCGAAATGCGATTGTTCCAGTACTTACATTTGTTGGACCGTTAATGGCTGGACTCTTAACAGGGACTTTTGTTATTGAAAAAATCTTTTCAATTCCTGGCCTAGGAAAATATTTTGTAGATAGTATTTTTAACCGAGACTATCCGGTGATTATGGGAACAACGATTTTCTATAGTGCGTTATTAATTGCTTGTATTTTCATTACAGATATTATTCATCGCATTGTTGATCCGCGTATTCGTTCTATTACATAAGGAGGGGGGATATTTAAATGGGAGCTTATGAGATTAATGAACAGTTATTAACGAAAGAAGAGAAAAAAGAATTAACGATAACTAAAAATCAGCAAACAATTAGCAGAAAGAAAGAAGTGTTTCGTAAGTTTATATCGAATCCAATCGCAGTTTTAGGAACAGTGACGTTATTGCTAATTATTGTTTTCTCGCTTATTGGCGAAAGTTTAACTTCATTTACTGCGAGTGAACAAGTAAAAGAGGCAACAAATTTACCGCCGAGTAGTGAACATTGGTTTGGAACAGATGATCTAGGGAGAGATATTTGGGCACGTACTTGGGCTGGTGGGAAGATTTCACTAACAGTTGGATTAGTAGCAGCTGCCCTCGATATAGGGCTTGGTGTACTGATTGGTGGATTTAGTGGATATGTGAGAGGGCGTAATCGTCTTGGAACGTTAATAGATGAATGGATTATACGAGGGATTGAAGTGTTATATGGTATCCCATATTTATTAATTGTTATTTTACTATTGATCGTGATGAAACCAGGACTTTTTACAATTATAATCGCTCTTGCGTTAACAGGATGGATTGGCATGGCACGTCTCGTTAGAGCGCAGGTCTTGTCTTTAAAACAAAGAGAATTTGTTATTGCAGCAGAGCGATTAGGTACATCGCATATGAAGATTATATACGGACATATCATTCCGAATTTAACAGGCATTATTATCGTAAATTTATCATTTACAATTCCAGCAGCTATTTTCTCAGAATCATTTCTAAGTTTTATCGGACTCGGAGTACAATCACCAGCAGCGAGCTGGGGAACGATGACGAACGATGCACTCGGGACACTACTAAGCGGAGAATGGTGGCAATTATTCTTCCCAGCAATCATGATTGCACTCATTATGTTTGCATTTAATGCAATTGGTGATGGTTTGCAAGATGCAATTGATCCGAAGATTGTAAAACGGAATCGAAAGGAGAAAAAACATGGCACAGCTCTTATCTTTAGAAAACGTAACATTGACCGTTGAAAAAGAGAATAGTAAGCAAGCAATTGTGAAGCATGTTTCCTTTTCTATTAATGAAGGTGAAATCGTTGCACTTGTAGGAGAAAGTGGTTCAGGAAAAAGTGTTACAGCACAATCTATTGTCGGATTAAATCAAGAATCTATTCATATCGATGATGGGAATATAGCTTTCCAAGCAAATGAATTAACGAATTTACAAGAGTCAGAATGGAATCAAATTCGCGGAAAAGATATTTCCTTTATATTTCAAGATCCGCTTTCATCTTTAAACCCAACGATGAAGGTAGGCAAACAAATTACAGAAGTAGTTTTGCAACATGGGAAAAAATCGAAAAGAGAAGCAAAGGAAATTGCGATTAACTTGTTAACGGGTTTAGGGATACATGAAGCAGAGAAACGCTTTGAACAGTACCCACATCAATTAAGCGGAGGTATGAGGCAGCGTATTTGTTTAGCAATTGCGTTTGCTTGTCACCCAAAGCTTGTAATTGCAGACGAGCCGACAACAGCGTTAGATGTAACGATTCAGAAACAAATTATGGGGCTATTAAAAGAAAGAAAAGAAAAACAAAATACGAGTATTTTATTAATAACACATGATTTGGCACTTGTACGTGAAGTAGCTGATCGAGTAGTTGTTATGTACGGGGGACGTGTTGTTGAAAAAGGAACGATACAGGAGGTAATAGGTTCTCCTAAACATCCATATACGAAAAGTTTATTACAAGCAATTCCGAATATGGATGATTCCGAAAAGGTATTACGTGCTATAGAAGGAACGACACCTTCCATTGAAACATTAAATAGCTTTGGTTGTCCTTTTGTAAATCGTTGTCCAGTAGCGATAAAAGAATGTATTCATCGTTTTCCAGAGAGAACCACATATTCTAAGGAGCATAGTTCACATTGTTGGCAACATGTTCTAGAGCATAATAAAGCGAAATCAAAAGAGAAGGTGAATGCCTCATGACGACAGATTTAATTACTATAAAGCAAGTAACGAAAACGTATGGAAGTAAAAGTAAAGAAATCACAGCGTTAAAAGACATATCACTTTCTATTCCGAAAGGAACAACACTTGGCATTATTGGTGAAAGTGGTTCAGGAAAAACAACACTTGGAAAGCTCATAGCAGGGATTGAGAGTCCAACGTCTGGTGAAATTGATTATAACGGTCAAGTCGTTCACAAGCTGAAATCAGCTCATAGGCGAGATTTTTTACAGAAAGTACAGTTCATTTTTCAAGATTCCACAGCAGCATTAAATCCGCGCTGGAAAGTACGCGATAGCGTAACGGAGGGTTATATTTCATTCGGTTTAGGTGATAAAGGATTAAAGGATAAAGTAGCAGGTGATGCGCTAGAACGTGTGGGATTAGATAGACGATATATCGATCGCTATCCGCACGAATTTAGCGGAGGACAACGTCAACGAATTGCTATTGCAAGAGCGTTATTGTGTGAGCCAGAAGTATTGATTCTTGATGAACCAATTTCAGCATTAGATGTTTCATTGCAAATTCAAATTGTACATCTGCTGCAAAAGATTCAAAAGGAACAAGGCTATACATATTTATTTATCGCACATGATTTGCCGATGGTTCACTATTTATGTGAAAAAGTGGCTGTCTTATATAAAGGAGAACTTGTTGAATTTGGAAATACGGACGAAGTGTTCTGTAATCCACAACATTCTTATACAAAAACACTATTGACATCAACACCAAAAATTTCAGGTTAAAGGAGAATGTAGGATGAAGAAGTTTTTACTGTTTGTCATTATGACTGTTTTAGCAATTACTTCTGTCGCTTGCGGTAAGAAAGAGACGCAAAAGGCGAGTGCTGGTAAGGGAGAAGGAGATCGATTAGTAACGAATATTGGTAGCGATCCATATACACTTGATTCCGCTATTGCGACAGATAGCACGTCAGGTTATGTAATTGGACATTTATTCTCAAGCTTATATACGCAAGATAGTGATGGGAAATATCAAAATGAATTAGCAGAGAAAGAAGAAGTAAATGCTGATGGAACTGAGTATACAATTCATTTAAAGAAAGATATTAAATGGTCAGATGGTTCTCCTATTACGGCAAATGATTTTGAATTTGCATGGAAGCGATTATTAAATCCGAAAACGGGTTCTATGAATGCGACAGAAATGTATTTCATTAAAGGGGCAGAGGCATACAATACTGGAAAAGGTGAAGAAGGACAAGTTGGTATTCAAGTCGTTGATCCTCAAACATTAAAGGTAACTCTTGAACATCCAGTTGCTTCTATTAAACAGAAATTAGCAAGCTCATTATTTATTCCATTAGCTAAAAAGTCGATTGATGATAATAATAAATTAAAAACAGATCCAAAAGAGTTAATTACGAACGGACCATTCACATTAAAAGAATGGAAGCATAATCAGGCTATTACAGTACAAAAAAATAAAGAATACTATGATAAAAAGGTAACATTAAAAGAAATTGAGTTTCGTATTATTCCAGATTCTAAAACAGCGTACCAATTATATAAATCAAAAGAATTAGATTTACTAAGCGGTTTACCGCAAGAAATGATTGAAAAAGAAAAAGGAAATAAAGAATATAAACGTGTTGCAGGATTTTCATCTTATATTTATTCGTTTAACGTAGAAAAAGAGCCATTCACAAATGCGAAAGTACGTAAAGCATTCTCATTAGCAGTTGATCGTAAGTT
Organism: Bacillus cereus group sp. BfR-BA-01355; assembly: GCF_022663675.1. Classification (NCBI taxonomy): domain Bacteria; kingdom Bacillati; phylum Bacillota; class Bacilli; order Caryophanales; family Bacillaceae; genus Bacillus; species Bacillus cereus group sp. BfR-BA-01355. Next base: position 34,237 of record NZ_JAKUFY010000030.1, on the reverse strand, counting down.
TATTGTTGAAAAACTGTATAAAAACAATGCACAAGAAGCAAATGCATTCGTTCCAGAAGGAGCAAAAACACAAAGTGGGCGTGATTTCCGTAAAGAAAAAGGTGGTTACGTTAAATTTGATCCAGCAGAAGCGAAAAAATTATTAGAAGAAGGCATGAAAGAACAAGGCTGGTCTACATTACCTGAAGTAACATTAAAATTCACTACAGATACACAACATAAAAAAGTAGCAGAAGCAATGCAAGAAATGTTTAAGAAAAATCTTGGCGTAGATATTAAATTAGAAAATAAAGAGTGGAAGAGTTACATCGACACATATAAGCAAAGTGATTTCCAATTGGCTTATATGGGATGGGGCGGTTCTTTATTAGATCCAATTACTAAATTAGATTTATATGCAGGTGATGGTCCAAACAATTATGCAAAATGGCATAATAAAGAATTTGATGCTTTAGTGAAGGAAGCAGAAGTTGAACAAAATGAAGATAAGCGTTTTGACTTATTGCATAAAGCGGAAGATATTATGTTTACAGATTCACCATTAATTCCAATTATATTCCCGTCGGATTCCTATTTACAAAAACAAACGGTATCTGGACTTCAATATTATGTTGGATCTAAACCAGATTTAAGATATGCAAAAATAAAGAAGTAGGCAATCGCCTACTTCTTTATTTTATTTCTCTTTTATATTCTTTTTTCGTTCCATCAGAGAAGACAACTTCTAAATCGAATTTTTGGTAGTCTTTATCAAGTTTGAACACGTTCACTACTTGATCGATTACTTCTTGGTCAGGAGTATCTTTATCAAATTTTAATTCTTGTAGAAGTGGGCTTAATTTTGTAATAGCCTCGTCACCTGTAAACTTTGCATTTGTTTTATGGTCTTCAAGCTTTGCTTCCATTTTCTTATCAGCGGCTACATTCTTATAATCAGCTTCGTAGTCTTTCTTCGTATCTTGATAGTCTGCATCTAAACTAAATTCATTAAAGTTTAGTTTTAAATCTGCAGGAGCCTCATTTTTTGCTTCTTCAGTCGTCTTTTTATTAGAAGTTGTGTCTTCTTTTGCAGGGGCTTTACATCCTGTTAATGCAGGTACTAGCATAAGAGCTAATAAAACTGATAGTAGAATTCTCATTATAAATTCCTCCTTATGTAAATTCGTTCTATACAAGTTTTTCCCAAAAACATGTAATTATGTATGTGTTGAAAATAAATTATTATCCTGCAGTCACAAGGGCTCATCCGCAATTTAAATCAAAAATGATTTGTATGTATATGGTAAATTGAAGTTGTGAGGAGGTACTGAAATGCTTTCTAAAACGTATCAAACGATCGGTGAATTATTTCAAGCAACATATGCAGCAAATGGCTATTATACAATAATATTCGGAGGAGTTAGTTTAGAGAGAAATATTATTTCATTATTAGTTATTGTATTGGTTACACAATTAGTAGCAGTGACGACTTTAGCTATAAAAGGAATGGTAAAGGGAAGAGGAAGCTCTGTAGTTAAAGTTGTATAAAAGTAAAAAGGTATCCTTCGTAGGATACCTTTTTACTTTTGTTATTTTGCAACTTCTGTCCACTTATAGTTAAATTCACCGCCGAAGTCAGTCGTTACAAGTCCTTTAATGAAAGAGCGTTGTAAGTAAGAACGACCTTGTTGGTATAAAGGAGCGACAGCGCCGTCTTGTAATAGAATTATTTCAGCTTGCTTCATTGCTTCAAAGCGTGCTTTTTCATCGCCAGCTAAATCTGTTTTCACTTTATGAATGAGCTCATCGTACTCTTTGTTAGAGTATTTATCGAAGTTATAAGCACTATCTGTTGTAAATAAATCTAAGAATGTAATTGGATCAGCGAAGTCAGGGCCCCAGCCATCAATACCAATTTCATAGTCACCACTTAATAGTAGTTTCAACTGTTGTTTACGTGGTTGCGGTTTTAAATTCACTGTTAATCCATCTAAGTTCTTTTCTAACTCACCTTTTAAATATTCACCAGTCTTTTTAGCTAAAGCATTGTCACTTGTTAATAGTTCGATTGTTACTTTGTCAGTACCAAGTTCTTGTTTTGCTTTTTTCCAGTTTTCTTTCGCTGTTTTCACATCATCCTTGACTAGATTTCCATTTTCTTTACGGAAGTCATTGCCTTCTGGACTTTTTGCAAATTTCGCAGGAACCATTCCTTCAGCTGGAACAGCACCGTTATTTAAAATTGTTTCTACGTATGCTTTTTTATTCATTGCGCCGTTAATAGCAAGGCGTGCATGTTGATTTTTTAATGTTTCATTTTTCTGATTTAGTCGTAAGAATTGAATGCCGACTTCAGCGCGTTCCTTGAAGTTTGGATCGCTCTTATATTTATCAACAAACTCTGCAGTTAAAGCAACGCGATCAATTTGTCCTGAATCATATAAATTCACTTCTGTAGACTTATCTTTAACGACATTGAAGTTGATTTCTTCTAATTTTACCGTTTTAGCATCCCAATAGTTAGGGTTTTTCTTCAATTGGAAACTTTGTTCGTGTTTCCAGTTATCTAATGTGAAAGCACCGTTGTAAATTAAATGATTTGTTTCTAAACCGTATTTATCGCCCTGAGACTTTAAGTACTCTTCATTAATTGGCAAGAATGTTGAGAATGTCGTTAAGCTTAAGAAGTAAGGAACAGGACGGTCTAGTTGTACTTCTAACGTTTTGTCATCAACAGCTTTGACCCCTAGTTGATCAATTGGTAATTGTTTTTGGTTTATTTGTTTCGCATTCTGTACATCGAAGAATAAGAATGCGTATTCAGCTGCTGTATCAGGATTTACGGCACGTTGCCAAGCAAAGACGAAGTCCTTTGCTGTAACAGGAGTACCGTTTGACCATTTTGAATCACGCAGATGGAATGTATATTTTGTTTTATCGGGACTAATGTCAACCGACTCAGCAACACCAGGAATCGGTTTATTATCTTCTCCCATTGCATATAAACCTTCAAAAACATTGCGCATTACATTCATGGATTCCCCATCCGTTGCTTTTGCAACATCCATTGTTGGAATTTCTGAAGCGAATGATAAGTTAATTGCTTGTTTATCAGGTACTTTATCGTTTGCTTTCGCTCCGCCTGCATTATCTTTATTTCCCCCGCAAGCAGTTAGTAATAGACTTGCCCCTAAAACAGATGCAACAACAGGTACAACTTTTTTCTTCATTGTTCGTTCCTCCCTAAATGTGTTGTTCGTAACGTCATAATGTCCATGTCTTGAAGTAGCTATAGAAGGAGATAGAACCTATTATAAATATTTGTTTATAGGTAATCAGGTGTTCTATATGTATATACATGTTGAGCTATAATCTATCGTTATATGTTTCAACGTAGTAGACATTATATTTTGATGGTGAAATATTTTGTTTCTTTGATTATTTAGAATATTAACACTGGAAAGAACTATATGTCAATAATAAAAATAGAATGTTAATTTCTTAGAATAATATATTAAAAAAGTAGATTCTCTTGTGTGAGAGAACCTGCTTTTAATATATTTTGCTAAAAAAACAATTGGTGTGGGCTAATAATAAGTGGGGATGAAGAACCCTCACTTATTACGGTTTTACTTTATTTTTCAATTTTTGCCCACTTGAAATTTAATTGACCCGCAAAGTCTACTTGCACAATTCCTTTCACATAAGAACGTTCTAAATAAGATTCGCCTTTTTGGTAAAGAGGAGCGATAACAGAGTCTTTAAATAATATTTTCTCGGATGCTAGTAATGCTTCCCAGCGAGCTTTTTCATCACCAGCTAAAGTTGTTTTCACTTTTGCTATTGTTTCATCGAATTCCTTATTAGAGTAATGATCTAAGTTATAAGGGTTATTCGTTGTAAATAGCTCAAGGAATGTAATTGGATCCGCAAAGTCAGGGCTCCAGCCGTCAATTCCGATTTCGTAGTCACCTTTTAATAAAAGCGAAACTTGTTGCTTACGCGGTTGCGGTTTTATATTTACTGTTAATCCATCTAAATTCTTTTCTAGTTGCCCTTTTAAGAATTCACCAGTTTTCTTATCAAGGTCAGCATCACTCGTTAATAATTCTAATGTTATCTTTTCAGAACCAAGCTCTTGTTTAGCTTTTTTCCATAACTTTTGTGCAGATTTTGTATCAACTTTTGTTAAATCGCCGTTTGCAGTACGGAAGTCTTTTCCTTCAGGTCCTTTTGCAAAGTTTTTTGGAACGAGACCAAATGTTGGTGTAGATCCATCATTTAATAACGTATTTACAAAGGATTTTCTATCAATTGTTTGATCAATTGCTTGGCGTGCAGAAACATTTTGAAGCACTTTGTTTTGTTGATTCATACGTAAAAATTGTACGCCTACGTTTGGACGTTCTTTAAAGTTAGCATCCTTTTTATATTTATCGACAAAGTCAGATGTTAGTTTTATACGATCTAATTGTTTTGACTCGAATAAATTTACTTCTGTTGATTTTTCTTTTACGACGTTAAAATTGATTTCTTCTAGTTTGACAGTATCTTTATCCCAATAGGTAGGGTTTTTCTTGAATTTAAAGCTTTGTTCGTGCTTCCAATCGCTTAGTGTAAAAGCTCCATTGTACAAGATTGTATGATCTTCTAAAGCGTACTTATCACCTTGTGCTTTAAAGAATTCCTCGTTAATTGGTAGAAATGTTGGGAACGCTGTTAAGCTAATAAAATACGGAACAGGACGCTCCAATTCTACCTCAAACGTATGGTCATCAACTGCTTTTACACCAAGTTGGTCGGCTGGAAGTTCTTTGTTGTTAATTTTTGTTGCATTTTTAATATCAAAGAATAGAAATGCATATTCAGAGGCTGTTGCTGGATCTACGGCTCTCTGCCAAGCGAACACAAAATCTTTCGCTGTAACAGGAGTGCCGTTTGACCATTTTGAATCTCGCAGGTGGAATGTGTATTTTGTTTTATCGCCACTTACTTCATGAGATTTTGCAACGCCAGGGAAAGGTTTGTTACCTTCACCAAGATTATACAAACCTTCAAATACGTTTCTCATTACTTGACCAGAATCAGTATCTGTAGCACGGGCTGTATCCATTGTTCGTATTTCAGTAGGTGAAGATAAATTTAAAACCTGTTTGCTAGGTGCCTCGTCTTTTGCATTTGCTCCGCTTGCTTCGTTTTTATAACTACCGCAACCAGTTAATAAAATACTTACTCCTACAACTGATGCAATAACGGGTACAAACTTCTTTTTCATTTGATTTTCCTCCTAAATAATTAAGTTTGGATGATGATGAGGGAAATGAAAAATAAAAAATCCCTCTTTTCATATTGAGAAAGAGGGATTTTTACGTACAAGTTATGCACCCGTATATAAACTAAGTCCCTCATTCTATCTTTCAAGCATAAAGCTTGCAGGAAGTGGCACAGTATTCAAAATGAACCTGCTGCCGAGGTTTCAAAGGGCCAGTCCCTCCACCTCTCTTGATACAATGAGTAAACGAATAAATTTTATTAATTTTTGCGTTTCTTTGATAATTCAAAATCTTACACCTTGAACAATGAAGTGTCAACCAAATGAAATATAGTTTAAATTTTCAGTTTTATTAAATGAAAAAAACACTGCATATGGCAGTGGTTTTTCGCTTAGAAGTTAAAGTTATCTGGATCTGGACCAACGCGACGATCTTCATTTAAAGCTTGAATTGCTTTCATATCATCAGCACTTAATTCAAAGTCGAAGATGTTTGCATTTTCAATAATGCGATGTTCTTTAATTGATTTAGGGATTGTTACAACTTCGTTTTGTAAATCCCAGCGTAAAATAATTTGCGCAGTTGATTTATTATATTTTGTCGCAATTTCTTGTAACGTTGGATTATCTAGTAGTTGTCCTTGCATTAATGGTGACCAAGCTTCAAGCTGGATATTATGTTCTTTACAAAAAGCGTGTAACTCTTCTTGTGCTAAACGTGGGTGGTATTCCACTTGGTTGACCATTGGCTTAATTTCAGCAATTTCAAATACGTCTTGTAAGTGGTGAATGTGGAAATTACTCACACCGATAGCGCGAACACGGCCATCTTTATAAAGCTTTTCTAATGCTTTCCATGATTCGGTATATTTCCCTTTTACAGGCCAATGTACTAAATATAAATCTAAATATTCTAGACCTAATTTCTCTAATGTAGTTTCAAATGCTTGAAGTGTTGTTTCATATCCTTGATCGCTATTCCATACTTTTGAGGTAATAAATAATTCTTCACGTGAAACACCGGATTCACGAATCGCTTGTCCAACGCCTTCTTCATTTTGATAGATTGCTGCAGTATCGATGCTGCGGTAGCCATTTTTAATTGCTGCTTTTACAGAATCAATTACTTCTGAACCATCTTCTACTTTAAAAACACCTAAACCAAACCAAGGCATTTTTACACCGTTATGTAATGTTGTATAGTCCTTTAAACTTGTTAAAGTCATATTATTTCCCCCTAGCTTTTTTGTTTGTTGCTTCTACTGCTTTTTGAATTGCCTCTGAAAAATTATATTCATATAAAGTTTTGAGACCCTCAGCTGTGGAACCACCTGGCGTTGTTACTTGTTCGCGGAGGTTAGCTGGATCTTGCGTTTGTTCGAGCATAGAAGCAGAGCCAGAAATCATTTGAATGACAAGATGTTTTGCGGTTTCTTCATCGACTCCATAACTTTTTGTTGCTTCAATTAAGCTTTCAGCAAAGTAATAAAGGAAGGCTGGTGCACTTCCAGTAACTGCAGTAAGCTGATGAACTTCTTCCTCAGTACAAAGTTGCGAAGTACCAATACCTCTTAAAAGCAGTTGCAGGGTTTCTTGATGCATCTCTTTTATTGATTGTCCCATTGTATATAAGGAGATAGACTTTCCAATTTCAGCAGCTGTATTAGGCATAATCCAAGCAACAGGCGTGCCTTTTGGGAGTCTAGCTTCTAAATAAGATGGTCCAATGCCAGCTGCTACTGTTACGACAAGTTGATTTGATATTAACGGAGATAGCTCAGCTAATAACTCTTCATGAGCAGAAGGTGGCATTGCTAAAACAACCGTATCGACAGATGTAACATGCTGCTTCCAATCTGTTGCAGTAGACACATTATATCGATGTTGTAACTGTTTTAGTTTTTCTGCGTTGCTTCGGTTAGAGACGATAATTTCTTCGATGTACTCTTTGCTTGTTTTAAGTAATCCGGAAAATATAGCTTCGGCCATACGACCGGCACCAATAAATAAAATTCGATGTTTAGTTAGCATATCCTTTATTCCTTTCTAGTAGAGATATGTTATAAAAACGATATCATCTTTAAGAGAATTTTGTAAAAAGAAAAGACTTACCGTAGATGGAATGGATAATGAGAAGGCGGAAATTCATGGTAAAGGAAAGGGCTATTACTTATACTGGTTTCTACGTCATACTAATATTAGCTGTTATTAATCTCTTTATATGTGTAGCTGGTTTGCTAGAGTGGAAGAGCAATTATAAGGGGCAAGAACATACAAATAATTATATCTAGAAAATAATTAGAATTGAAAAACCCCTGAAGCATATATGCTTCAGGGGTTTACTAATAGAATATAAGATTATGCTTTTGTCATACCAAGTAATACAGCACCGCCGATAATTAAAACACTGCCTAGTGCAATAAAGATCAATTGACGTTTTGTTTTCTTTTCACCTAAGAAGACAATTGCACCGAATGTTGAGATAACGATTCCAGTTTGAGATAATGGGAAGCTTGTTGCTACTCCGACACGTGGTAATGAAAGAAGTAAGAATAAGTTTCCCGTTCCCCATAGTAAACCGGATAAAGCATTACGAATTGCATATTTGTTAAATGGTTTATGTTTAGACGTCAGTACAACCGCACCAACAAACATACCAACTGCTTGTGGTAAAATAGCAGACCAACCATCGATATTATACCAACGAATAATAATTACATATACAAGATAGCCGAAAGTAGAAACAATTAAAGTAAGAAGTCCTTTTTTCAATTGTCCTGGTGGCTGAGCATTTTCTTTATCATCTAGTGATGTGAATACAACACCAACTACGATTAATAGGATTGCAATCGTTCCCAGAACAATTGTTGTCGTAGTAGTCCATTCACGGAAAGCGATAACCCCAAAGATAGAAGTTGCAACAAGTTGCATACCAGTAGAAATTGTTACGGTAGTTGAAACACCTAGTTTTTCAACTGTTTTTAATTGGTTTACTTGTCCTAAAGCCCAGAATAAACCTGAAATAAAACCAACAATTAAGACTGTCATTGTTAAAGCTGGTTGAGTAAATACATACATAATTGTTGCGAAGAATAGAGCACCGATTGTCATACCTACCGTTTGGCTATATGCACCACCGCCCATTTTTACGCTTACTAATAAGATGTTTCCCCATGCAATTGCAGGAAGAAGCGCTAATAAAATGTCCATTACAAGACTCCCTTCGGTTTCCTATACCAATATAATTACATATCGTTCTAACGATCGGTAATGCCCCACTAATAGAGTAGAAGATTACCGATCGCTAAAACAGGATGAAGAATTCACGATATAAATGCGTTTTCATTTCTTCATTTTTTGAAACACCTCCATATAATAACAGGAAATTGCCTATTTTAGAAAGTGAATTCAAATAAAATGTATATTTCAATAAGAGGTAAAATTCAGTTATTTCCCAACGACTTATTTATTTCCTAAGAAATAAATAAGCAGCTTCCAAAAAAGCTGCTTTAAAGGTTAGTAATTCTTTTGTTAATAAGCTGAATACATAGCAGAAATAGGAGTGACATACTAATAGTGATAACCACAAGTGTCCAGGCGAGTTGCATATTACTTGCGTCAATGGCCATGTAAATTGCAGTTGGGATTGTCTGTGTTTTACCAGGAATGTTCCCGGCAAACATGAGTGTAGCACCAAACTCACCGAGCGCGCGGACAAAGCTCAAAATCATCCCGCTTAGTAATGCAGGAAATGCGAGCGGAAGTGTAACGTGCAGAAAAACTTGATATTCACTTGCGCCAAGGTCACGAGCACTTTCTTCAATTTGTACATTTGCGATAGAAAATCCCGTTTTCGCTGATTGGTACATAAGCGGAAATGCAACAACTGTAGAAGCGATGATCGCAGCGGTAGATGTGAACATAATAGACTGCTGAAATAATGATTCAACCCACCTTCCGATCGGGCTGTTGTTTCCAAAGATGATAATGAGAAAGAAGCCGATAACAGTTGGTGGAAGTACCATTGGTAATAAAAATATGGTTTCTAATAGTACTTTATATCGCCATGAGGAGCGAGCTAGTGCTCGCCCGACAATCGTCCCTAAAATTGTAACGAGAATAGTGGCACACGCAGCTACTCTTAAAGATAGAAAGACAGGCGATATAATAGCATCAATGCTCATAGTAATTACGACAGGACTGTAAATCCATATTTCTTAAAGATAGATTGTGCATCTTTTGACTGCAAATACTCATAAAATGAAGTCGCCTCTTTCTTATGTTTAGATTCCTTTATAACACCTAAAGGATAGTGGATTGGCTCATGAGAAGTAGCTGCTGCTGTTTCACCAATCTTTACTTTATCTGAAATGAGAGCATCTGTTTTGTATACGATACCAGCATCGATATTCCCTGTTTCTACATATGTTAACACTTGGCGAACATCTTTTGTAAATACGACTTTATTTTGAACATCATTCCAAAGGTTTTCGTGTGTTAGAGAAGCCTTTGCATATTTTCCAGCAGGTACAGATTCAGGTGTACCAAGTGCAATTTTTTTGATTTTCTCATCTTTTAAATCTTGAAATTTTGTAAGAGAACTATCTTTAGGGATGACTAGAACTAGTTCATTTCCAAGAAGATTTTTCCCTTCTTTTTCATTAATGAATCCTTTCTTTACAAGGGTTTGGAATTTATCTTCTGCTGCAGAGAAGAATAAATCAGCAGGTGCACCTTGTTCAATTTGTTGTTGAAGTGCTCCAGAAGCACCGAAGTTAAAAGAAAGTTTGATATTTGGCTCTTTTTCTTTATATTGTTTTTCAATTTCTTTTAATGCATCTTGTAAGCTTGCAGCAGCTGAGATAGTCAGTTCAACTGTTTTATCTTCTTTAGCAGCTGACTTTGTATTCTTTTCCCCACTTGTACAAGCAGCACTAAATATAAGAAGGAAAGAAAGTATAAGTGCCCCAATAGAACGTAATGTAAATTTATTCATAAAAAAATCCCCTTTCGTTTTGATATAACTAATTATAACTAAGTATAACTAAATATAACTAGTTATAATTGAATATAATTTGAACATATATCTATTTTTAAAAAATAGGAGAAATATTCTTTTCTTTGTTACAATGAAAGGAGAAAGTGAGGAATCGTCTATGGATCATCATTCCTACACAACGGAAGAAGTAGCAAAGCGATTAAAGGTATCAAAATTAACTGTATACGACTTAATTAAAAAAGGAGAACTTCCTTCTTATAGAGTTGGTAGACAGATGCGCATTGATGCAGTGGATTTAGATCAATATATAAAACAAATGAAAACAGGAAAGGTACAAGTTACTCCTGTGAAAAACGATGGTAGTAGTATCTTGAACACGTGTATTATTAGTGGTCAAGAACTAACGTTAGATATGTTAGCTAAACGTATAGAAAATCGTTTGCCAAGTTCTAATGTTTTAAGAGCGTATCAAGGTAGCTTAACAAGTTTAGTGAAAATGTATCAAGGAGAAGGAAGTATCGTTAGTTTGCATTTGTTTGATGGTGAAACGGGTACATATAATGTTCCTTACGTAAAACGCATTTTAGTAGGTCAACCATGTATTATGATTAATTTATTGTCCAGAAATGTAGGGTTTTATGTCCAAAAAGGAAATCCGAAGAAAATAAAGACATGGGCTGACATATCCGGATCCACTATAAAGTTTGTAAATCGAGAAAAGGGTTCTGGTATTAGAGTGTTAGTGGATGAACAATTACGAATCCAAAAATTAAATAAATCCGATATTAGTGGATATGAATGGGAAGAATCGAATCATCTTGGTGTTGCCACGCAAGTTGCAAATGGAAAAGCTGATGTAGGAGTAGGTTCAGAAAAGTTTTCGCAAATTGTAAATGTGGACTTTATTCCAATCATGAAAGAACAGTATGATTTAGTAATTTTGAAGAATAAAGAAAATGAAGAGCTGGTTGAAGTCGTGAAAGATATTCTGCAATCGGAAGGATTTTATAATGAATTAAATGCGATTGGCGGATATGATATTAAGAAAACAGGTCAAATTATATATGAAACAAACTAAAAAGCTGCTTGTCTATAAGACGAACAGCTTTTTCTATATATAAAGGGGTTTGGGGAAACAAAGTATTAAATAAGACCTTGAGCAAGTGTGTAAATGAAAGCTGTAAGAAGAGTAGCTCCACTTGCAAGTCCGATAAAATGAAACTTTAATCAGTGAGGGCGGGGTATCCCTCGCTGATTATTAGTTGAACCAATCGGGCTTTTACGGGCAGTTGAACCTAAACCTAACTTCTTTGATTTCGCTGAATTTTGAAGTGGGAGTCTTACTGCCCGTTAATGCGGGGTAAAGTCTGATTTTTTGAAAGTAATGTTGTTCATTATAATCTCTCCTTATTTGTTTAATGTAGTTGCAACAGCTTTTGCATCGATAAGTGCGGATAGCACCATGCCCATTGTATGTAAAAATTTATTTGATTTCATATTGTTCATCATGCGTATCCGCTCCTTTTCGAATTGTTGTTGCCCTGCTTATGTCTTAATTATAGGAAATATGTCCACTTGCAACTATCGAATTAGCTTACGAAAGACTTACACTTTTGTAAGAAAAAAAGACATTCATGTAAGAATGTCTTTCACAGCATATTAATATGATGATGTTCTTCAATTGTTTTTAAAAAACTACGCATTGAATTCGTCATATAGCTATCTTTGCGGCGTATGAAAACCGTTGAAATACTGCCGTATTTTTCAGGGATTGCATGACAATGTACCTTACCTGCTTTAGAAAGATGATGGACAGCAGACTGTGGTACGAGTGTAATTCCGAGGCCAAGTGCAACGCTGTTTAATATTGTCTCTAATATATTGAATTCCATAATTCTTTTTGGTAGCAAACCTTCGTCTTTCAGCCATCGTTCTAATTTGGAACGGTATCCACATCCTTGGTTAAAAACGAGTAGAGGTGTTGTTGTAAATTCTTCTATATGAAAGGCTTTATTTTGTGTTATAAGCATTAATTTCTCTGTACTAACATCGTATTGTTCGATGAGTGGATGTTTAATAGGACCTGATATAAAGGCGCCATCTAATTGATGATCAAGTACTTCTCTAATTAATTCTTCTGTTAGACCCGCTTGTAATGATAAATCGACATTCGGATAGCTTTTATAGTAAGAAGATAAAATGGTAGGTAATGTACTTACTGTTTCTACTGTACCGATTTTTAATATACCGGAGGGTGTTTCACTATCTAAAAATACTTGTTTTAGTTCGTCGACATCTTGCAAAATTTTATTAACATAAACGAGCATTTTTCTTCCTTCAGCTGTTAAAGTCATCCCTCGTTTATGGCGGTAAAAGAGCGGGGTTTTTAATTCGTTTTCTAGTTGTTTAATACGTGCAGTTACATTTGATTGTACATAATTTAATTCCTTTGCTGCGTTACTTACACTACCCTGGTCGGCAACGCTTTTAAAGATTTGTAAGTCTCTTAATTCCATTTTGTAATCCTCCTTGATGTTAACTATCATTATAAATGATAGTTAACATCATTTTGAATCATTTTACGTGATATATTTTTTCTTTTACAATTCTCTTTGTGCAAATAGAAAGAAACGGGGGATTGCGGTGAGAAGAGGTCAAATGATAATAGGGGCTTTAGCTTGTTTAATTGCGAGTATGTCATGGGGAGCGATGTTTCCAGTTGCTGATCATGCGCTAGAATACATAGATCCATTTTATTTTTCGCTTATTCGCTATGGAGCGGTGGCGATAATGCTGATTGTATTGTTGTTAATGAAAGAAGGAAAACAGGCATTTCGTTTAGAGGGAAGAGGAAAGTTACTCGTCTTTTTTGGAACGATGGCATTTACAGTATATAATGTCCTCATATTTTTAGGGCAAATGTTAATGGGTAAGTCGGGTGTAATGGTAGCTTCCATTATGGAGGCACTTATGCCGATGATTTCTATTTGTATTTTATGGGGATATAAGCATATAAAACCGAAGAAGTATATGATAACGAGTATGGTTATTGCTTTTGTAGGAGCTGTGTTTGTTATTACAAAAGGTGACATGAGTTTCTTTGTAACATTGAAAGATAATATGTTCTCATTAGCATTTATATTTATTGGTGTTGTAGGCTGGGTTATTTATACGATGGGTGGTCAAACTTGTAGTGATTGGTCAACATTACGTTATTCTACGTTGACGTGTGTATTCGGTACGACTGTTACAGGAATTATAACGGTAATTATTACGTCGCTTGGATATATTTCAGTTCCGAGTATGGGAACGATTTCTATTGTAAAATATGATTTGTTATTTATGATGACATTGCCAGGTATTGTAGCGCTACTTGCTTGGAACTACGGTGTGAAAATTTTATCATCCATTAATGGGATTTTATTTATTAATTTTGTACCAATTACGACTTTAGCTATTATGATGATGCAAGGGTATCAAATCACAATGTTTGATATTATAGGGACTGTACTTGTTATTGCAGCGCTTATTCGCAATAACGTTTGTCAGAGAAAAGAAGAAAATATAAATAAGAGAGTTTTACAAGAAGAGCAATTACGTCAAGCTGTTTAATAGGCAAATGGAGGATTTCACATGTTAGAAAGTTTATTGTTTTTCTTCGCCGTCGGAGTTGCCTGTGAGCTTGCAGCAATTAATCGAAATGGTCGTAAAAAGATAAAACAACAAGCTGAGCTGATACAGCTTTTAAAAGAATTGAAAGAAAGAAAAAATTAAAAAGACGACCGGGCATAGACGGTCGTCTTTTTCTATATAAAGGGGAAAGGGGACACAAAGTTATACAAGCGTAGCAGCGTAAATGAAAGCAGTAAGAAGAAGAGAGCCGCTAGCTAATCCTAAAAAATCTAATTTGTTAAAAGCAATGTTATTCATAATACATTCTCCTTACTTGTTTAATGTAGAAGCAACAGCTTTTGCATCGAAAAGAGCTGATAATACCATGCCCATTGTATTTAAGAAATTGTTCGTTTTCATTTTGTTCATCATATTGATCCACTCCTTTTCGAATAATTGTTGCCCTGTTTCTGACTTAATTGTATGAAATATAGTAAGAAGTAACTATCGAATTAGCTTACAAGAAAATTACACTTTTGTAAGAATTGAAATTTAACAATTCATCCTTAATTTTATTACCAACTCCTAAAACTTAGTGTTATAATTATTATAAGAATATGATTATACTTCGGATGTTTAGAAAGGAACGAAACAAATGTATAAACCAATTACATTTTTGTTGAAATATATATTTAAAACAGCTGGGAAAGTAGAAGTACAAGGAAGAGAAAAGCTACCAGAAGGTGGACCGTATGTTGTTGCGTGTACACATACAAGTTTTATGGATGTATTAATGTTAGCTACAGGGATGTATCCAACTCAAATTCATTACATGGCAAAAAAAGAGTTATTTGAAGGTAAATTCAAAAATTGGTTCTTTAAAAATGTAAATGCATTCCCTGTAGATCGTGCGAATCCGGGACCAAGTACACTTAAAATACCATCACGTTTATTAAAAGAAGGAAAGGTAGTAGGAATTTTTCCGAGTGGAACGAGATCAGCGGAAGATGTTTCATTAAAAGCGGGTGCTGTGACAATTGCGATGCGTTCTAATGTTCCGTTAGTACCAGCAGCTTATGTTGGTCCATCAAGTGTAAAAGAATTAATAAAGGGGAAAAAGGCACAATTGATTTTTGGAGATCCAATTCAAATTGAGGCTGGAGAACAAATAGATCGAAAAACCGCTATGAAAATGATGACAGATCAATTAAATGAGAAGTTTGAGGAGTTAAAAGAAGCTTTGCAATCAAATCAAAAATAAGAAAAGACGACCGGGCATAGACGGTCGTCTTTTCTATTACTATTTATAATAAAGGGGAAAGGGGACACGAAGTTATACAAGCGTAGCGGCGTAAATAAAAGCAGTAAGAAGAATCGAGCCACTAGCTAGTCCTAAAAAATCTAATTTGTTAAAAGTGATGTTATTCATAATACATTCTCCTTACTTGTTTAATGTAGAAGCAACAGCTTTTGCATCAATAAGAGCGGAAAATACCATGCCCATTGTATTTAAGAAATTGTTTGTTTTCATTTTGTTCATCATATTAATCCGCTCCTTTTCGAATAGTTGTTACCCTGTTTCTGACTTAATTGTATGAAATGTTGCGGAAAGTCACTATCGAATTAGCTTACAGAAAAATTACACTTTTGTAAGAGAAACGAATGAAGGTGTAATGATAAGAAGATTTGACATATGTTCATGAGATTCATTAAGTTAAAGGTAGAGGTGAGTGTATGGCTAATATTAAAGATATTGCAAAGATGGCGGGAGTTTCAGTTACGACTGTTTCGAGAGTGTTGAATGATCACCCATATGTAAGTGAAGAAAAAAGAAAAGCGGTTATAGAGATAGTTGAGAAATTGAATTACTCGCAAAACGCAAATGCTGTTCATTTATCAAAAGGAAAAACGAATATTGTTGGTGTGATTTTACCGTATATTAATCATCCGTGTTTTGATGCGATGGTGAGCGGAATGATGGAGACTGCGTTAGCGCATAATTACAGGGTGCTACTTTGCCAAACGAATTATAATAAAAAAGAAGAAATGAAAAGTTTACATATGTTAAAAACAAAACAATTGGATGGTCTTATTATTTGTTCACGTGCAAATGATTGGGAAACGATAGAACCGTATGCTTCTTACGGCGCAATAATTGCTTGTGAAGACAATGATATTTCAAACATCTCAAGTGTATATACGAATCATTCAGCGGCCTTTCAATTAGGAATGGATTATTTGATTGAGAAAGGTTATAAAAAAATTGGTTATTGTACGGGAAGAAAATTAGGGCCGAGTAGTCAAAAGCGTTTTGATGTTTATAAACAGCAATTGCAATCTATAGACGAAGATGTTAATGAAGAATGGATTTTTACAGAATGTTTTACACTAGAAGATGGTGTGAAAGTAGCTCATAAGTTAAAAGAGATGCAGGATCTTCCTGAAGCATTAATAGTAGCAGGTGATGAGGTTGCGATTGGTGTTATGACAGAGGTTGAAAAATTAGGCATTCAAGTTCCTGAGGATTTAGCAATTATTGGCTTTGATAATCAACCTATCTCACAAGTGTTACAACTGACAACTATTGATCAAAATTTAAAGGAGATAGGGAAAACTGCTTTTGAAATGTTGCATAGAAAAGTGAATGACGAGAGTTCTGAACAAGAAAAGCTGGAAATTCCATACGAACTTGTGGAACGCTCTACAGTTTAATTTTAATCCGTTATGTGTATAATCGCATAACGGATTATTTTTTTTGAAATATCTTTGACAGGAAACGCGTTTCATACTTTATAAAGGAGTTAAACCGGTTTGTAATAATCCATGGATTCTTTTCAAGTGTTAATGCAATGAATAGAATTTGGAGGAATATGCATGAATGAACTTTTATCGAGTATGAAAAAGTATGTAGATGATGATGAAAAGATTCTGGCTTTTGTGGTAGGGATATTTGAGAAGGATAATTTTATATTATCGTATCAACATGGGGTTTTTGTTGCCACTACTAGACGTCTCCTTTTTTACGGGAAATTTCCGTACTATTCTTCAACATTTAAAGAGTATTCATATTTGCATATAGATAGCATAGATTTTCATCCGTATTTTGAATTTACTTGTAATCATGAAACCATTCGCGCTAAGTATATTCAGAAAGGGAATGTGGAGCAATTTGTCCGTGCAGTTAGAGTAAATATGAATAATTAATCACCCCTATGTTTAAACATAATATTTCAATTTTTAACAGGGAAAAAGCGGAATAAAAACCACTTCTAAACCTCTAGGAGATAGTGATACAATGTCAAATGGGGGGAGGGTATGAACTATGGTTAATCAACGTATAAAGGAAATAACACTAATTACAATTGGTTCATTATTATTCGCAATTGGTATTAATTACTTTGCAATTCCAAACCGTTTATCGGAAGGTGGAATTATTGGTTTAACGGTTGTTACGTACTACTTATTTGATTGGTCACCAGGAATTGTGAACTTTGCTATAAATGCAATTTTACTAGCTGTTGGTTATAAATTTTTTGATAAGAAAACAATGATTTATACAATTTTAGGGATTGTAGAAACATCTTTGTTTTTATACGTTACAGAACATATTGAATATCATGTAAATAGTGATACATTATTAGCAGCTTTATTTGCTGGCTTATTTGTGGGTATTGGATTAGGCTGTATGTTCAAAGCCGGAGGTACATCGGGAGGATCAGCAATCTTAGCTCAGTTAGCAAATCAATATTTAGGTTGGAGCGTAGGTAAAGGCGTACTAATTATTGATATTGTTGTAATTGCTGGTTCTGTATTTATAATAGGGCAAGAAAAGGCGATGTATACACTTGTGGCTGTGTTCATTGGAGCGAAGGTGATTGATTTCATTGTAGAAGGAATGGACACAAAAACGGCTGTTACGATTATTTCGAATCAACCAGATTTAATTCGTGAAGCTATTACGAAAAATATGACACGCGGTGTTACTGTATTAGAAGGGCGCGGCGGATATACTGGTAAAAATAAAGAAGTTTTATATGTTGTTATTAATAAACAAGAGCTTGTTAAGTTAAAACAAGTTATTAGCCGGGTAGATGAAGATGCTTTCGTTGTTATACATGATGTACGTGATGTACTTGGCGGTGGCTTTAAAGCAAGCTAAAAGGTGAACGAGTAAATTCGTTCACCTTTTTTAATTCTTACAAAAATGTAAGTGTAATGTAATGAGATTCAATAGTAGATTTTATTCCCCCTTTTTAAAATGGATGTATATATATCCTGCAGAGGAGGAATGTTTATTATGAAGAAAAAAATGATCACTACTATAATAGCGATGATAGTGATAGTAGTAATGTTACTGCCTACGAAACTTGGACCGGTTATCGATAAATATAATCCACTGTATAAGACGAAAGAATACTATACGGTTGTGAATACAATTGGTCAGCATATCGGTGATGAGTGGTATGAATATGAATTTATTGCATTCGATGAACGTGGTAGAGAGCAGAAAATAAAGAAAACGGTTAAGCATATGTTAAAGAGAGATGAAGCATTAAAGGTTTTTGCAAAAGGGCGTTACGGTGAGTCCATTGAAGAGATTGAGGTTGCAAATATTCCTATAAATGCGAAGAGTAAACTTTTAACGGTGAGATAGCGAAATATACCCCCAGCTATTTTTTGTCGAAAATAAAAATACTGGGTAAGGGTATTTTTAAGGTTAACAAAAAAGCCTTAGTCCATATAGACTAAGGCTTTTTTGTTATATAAAGGGGAAGGGGGTACATTGTAGTAGCATGGGTGAAAGGTATAAGAAGAGTAGCTACTAGCAATGTAATTTGGTTATGTGATTGTTCTTCTTATTTGGCTTACTTTCTAACTTTATTGTACGAAATATAAGTAAGGAGAACTATCGAATTACATTACACATAACTTACAAACATGTAAGCCTTCTGTAATGTAATTCGATAGTTAAAAGATAGTAATTTTCATATAGTGTAACTAGAAAGTCTCAATGTATTACTTTCTGTTTGTAATGAAGAATGAAAAACCAACTAATTTTTAATAATCCTCATCTGAATAAAGATGGGGATCTTTTTTAAACCTTACAACATTGTAAGGTTTACGTAAGTTAATTCGATAGTAAATTTGTCATATTTTTTGCATAATAGATACAGATAGAAAAATAATTAGGGATCTAGTAAGAAGGGAGAAAAATGGGATGCGTAAAGAAGAAGTAGTGAAGTTACCAATTAAAGATTTCTGTAGCTACTTTACTGTTGCCGTAGTGTGTATTGGATTATTTGATATCATAACAAACTTAATTGTTAAATAATATAGATGCTAAAACAAGAAAGGAAGTCCTTTCTTGTTTTTTTTATGGGGGCATAAAGATGAAATGGATTGATAGTCATATACATGTTGATCAATATAAGGATGAAGAGAAGAGCAGATTACTAAAAGAGGTGGAAAATAGTAATGAAATAAAGGGGCTTATTGCGGTATCTATGAATTATCAATCTTGTAAGGAAACGTTATCTTTAGCGAAGAAGTATCCCTTTATATATCCAGCGATAGGGTTTCATCCAGAACAACAGATTCATAAAGAAGAGTGTGAACAGATTTATCAACTTATTGAACAGAACGCAGAGGAAATTGTTGCGATTGGTGAAGTAGGTTTGCCCTATTATTTGAGAAAAGAAGATGAAAGAATTGCTGCAGATCCATACATAGCTGTATTGAAAAAATTTATAGAACTAGCTAGTAAGTATAATTTGCCGATTGTATTACACGCAGTTTATGAAGATGCTGACATTGTATGTGATTTGCTAGAGAAATATAAAGTTTCACGTGCACACTTCCATTGGTTTAAAGGAAGCGATGAAACAATGAAACGGATGATGAGAAATGGTTATTATATTTCGATTACACCGGATGTTTTACATAAGGAGAAGATTAGAGAAATCGTTTCGTATTATCCGCTTGAATATATGATGGTAGAAACAGATGGACCGTGGGAATTTCAAGAGGATGTTATAACGCACCCAAGAATGATTCGAGAGGTATTAAAGGAAATTAGTTCTATAAAAAACATATCCATTGATAAGGTCGCAGAAACAATATATGAAAATACAAGTCGATTTTATTTGAAAGGATAGGAGAATTATAGTTTTAATCATGTAACGGAAAAAGTAAAAGTTGAATTTATTTAGTAAAATACCACGGTTTGATATATGACAAAAAACCACCAAGCGTTCCGCTCGGTGGTTTTGTATTAGGATTCTAATTTTTTCGCACGTTTTAATAATAAAAGAAAGACAATGATAACGAACCCTAGTATAAGGAAGAAGCCATATTGCTTTATATAATCAATTATGTCATTCGCACTGGTTGGTTTTTCAACGTGAATGCCATCTTTATTCGTCGTAATATGAATATCTTTCATTTTTACTTCATTCTTTTCCTTTTGTAAATCAATCCATTCTATATTTGGAATACTCTCTAGATCCTTTAACACTTCTTTTAATGGTTTCACACCTAAGTAAGGATGATAGAATGCTCCAATAACCCCATCGGATAATTTAGCAACAGATAAAGCATTTTCTTTCATTTTAGCAATAGCTTGTGGCTTATCTTCTTCAATAAAACCGACTGTTTCAGGCATTAATTTCATTCCATGTAGAAATGATGGTGTACTTCTATATGCTGGAGAGTGCATGGATTTCCAAGTTGTATCACTTAACTGTAGTTGTCCTACATAAGTTGAAAAGTATCTTGATAATATTTCATACCCTTTTTGAGACATTGTGTAATGAGGTGCTTCAAAGGCGACAGGATATAGTTTAGCATCTACAAGTTCTTGAATCCCCTTTTCGATATGATCTGTCGTATATTTTTCCTCAAACTCTTCCCCTTTTTTTACATATTGGTTATATGCCTCTATATTTGGAAAGTCATCTTTTGTCTTCGGTTTTTCATGTTTCGGTTGGCGAATTGGTTGATCTGTCTTTACGTCCCAAAATTCAAAACCTTCCCCAGTTTCACTATCATAAAATTGATGAGTGTAACCATGCATAATAATCGCTGCACCATCATCTTGCATAGAGCGTAAAAGATCGACTAGTTCGGGTTTATCTTTTAAATGTAGTGTTTTACCTGTATCTGGATCTGTATATACAGGAATAACAGTGATCATGTAAGGAATCTTTTTCTCTTTTAGTAATTCAGCAATTTCTTTTAATTGATATGTATCTGCGGCTGGGTGAACATCCTCAAGACGTAAATAAGCTAATTTTTTATTAGTTTCGGGTTTTTGCTGAAAATAAGAAAATAGGCTTTCGCCAATATAATAAGATATCCAATCAAAGAGGTTAGAAGTTGCTACATAATAAGAATTGTTTTGCTGTACAATTAATGGATAAGTATTATTTCCTCTTAAAGCATGGGCGAGAATTGTTCCATTTGTGTCAAGTTGTTTAATTGTTCTTTCTTCTTCTAATATATTCTTTAGTTTACGTGTTGGATATTCAATTGTATCAGAGTTTATATCTTCATTTTTAAGTGTGATAAATGAAAAACGATTAGATAACTGTTCTATATTTTGACCTAAAACTAGTAATGGTCCTGGGAATCCTTCTAGAAATTTCTTTGCTTCAGTAGAAAGTTCTTCTTGTTTTTCACTCATGTAAATAACATGTGTATACGAAGATTTATCAGTTATTTCAGCTAACTGTTTTATGTTTTTAATTGTTATATTATTAGTGAAATGTCCTACTTGTGTATTAAGTATTTGGATATCACTTGTAATTTGATCATCGTTTGAACTGTATAAAATAAGGGTTTTTGGTTGTTCGGTTTTTTGTGCGGAAATAGGGACAGGAATTAATAGTAGTAAACTAAATAAGAGTAACAGCCATTTTTTCATATTATTATTCTCCTAGTTTATATTTAGAATTCAATTTACAATTATATACAATAAATGCGTTATAGTCTATGAAAGTTACATTTTTGCACGTATTTACCAGATTTTTTTCACAAAATCGGTCTAAAGCATGATGATAATATGTATAGTTATTTGCTATGATAAAAGAGTAGTAGAATGTAGGTAATTGTAAAGGGAAGGCTGAAAGGGGACAAATTTCAGCGGAGAAAGAGGTAGAGGTAGTGAAGAAATTCTTTGTAGGATTTTTAGTTGTTCTTGGAGTATATTTATATTTCCAAGGAAAGTCTGAAGGAATGGATAAGCTAGTGAATGGAACAAGCTATGTTGATTCAGAAGAAGCAAAACAGATGAAACAAATCATTATAGAGGAAGCGAAGAAAGTAAATCTTCCGGAATGGATACCTCTTGCAATTGCTGAGCATGAAAGTCGATTAAATCCAAGAAGTGTTGGAGATAATGGAACTTCATTCGGATTGTTTCAACTACACCGCGGCGGCGGGCTTGCACCAGAACATTTAACTGATGATGAGCTGAAAGATCCACGTACAAATGCGCAAATTGCAATGCCGCATTTAATGAAAGGATATAAGCGTGGGGTGCAAAAAGGTTTGACTGATTTTGCATTACTGAAATATATAGCGAATACATCTGGATGGCCAGGGAATTTAGGGCCAGAGTGGACGGATAATAACATGAAGTATAACATCGGATTAGAAGATGTGTACTATCGAAATAAAGGTGTAATTAAAGAGTAGGTTTTGATACCTACTCTATTTTTTTTTGATAATCGTTTCATTTTGTGAAATACTCCGCTAGTTGTATTTTTACGTATTCTAGTTTTGTGGAAACTTGAGGTATTTTATATCCTACATACAGCGGTGAAACGACAAACCTAGGAACAACTTTACAAATGATTTTTCCATTTAAGTAATAGAAGAATAAGTTATAACTACTGCATCCTTTATGGAAATCTGTCAGTATGTAACGTACAGTTTGCTGAATGTAATTTGCCATGTCATCTATATATGAAATATTATCAATGATTATATTGAATTCAGTGAAGCCAATAATGGGACGCTCTGAAATATTAAGCTCAATGCGTTCGTTTTTTTGAACAATTACCCCTTGGAAATTTTCTTCTTCAATATTTTCAAGATAATCTACATATTTCATTCCGATAATTTGCATGTGTGCATGATGCAAACTTCCACCTGAAAATGGACCGTGATTTTTGTATAAAATTACAGATGCGAACTCTTCTTTCTTCTGTAAGTGTAACCAATGTTGAATAGAAAATTGCATTAATTTCCGCATATGTTCTTCTGTATATGTTGCGATATGATCTTCGCAATTATCGGTTTCAATTAACACTGTTTGAAATGTATCTTGTAATGTAGGAAATTTATTTTTTAACCAAATAATAGAACCATCAGTTGCTAAAATATCCGTTAAATGTTCTGTATCGCAAAATGGACATGCAGCGCTTCTATTCCGAATACTTTCTGGTTTTTGTTTACCGATATCGTTTAAAAAATATAGTTGTTGTGTATCCATTTATATATATGCCCCTTTAAAATATGTGTAAAAATCCCGCTTAATACATTCGGGAAAAGGAGAAGGAAATCCTCTAAAGGAATAAGGGGAAAAATAAAAGACAAGATATCCTCATTACGATAGGGTACCTTGTCTTTTATTTTTTCTCTAATAGTGTGTATGGATAATATAGAACATTTTCAGTATTTTTCTTTTTTCTATTTTTTATTGTGTATAAGGTAATTGCTGTGCTTGCAATTATAATAATGGCTTTCTTCATATTCATATACCCCTTTTTATTGTTGGTTTAATTCTTGGCTAACTGCTTTTGCATCGACCAAAGCGTGTAAAATCATTTTTACCATGTTCATCATATTTCTTCACTCCTTTTTATAGTTCATTTAGTTCTTTTACAACTGCTTGTCCGTTCACTAATACCTCAAAGATTGCTTTTACGATTTCTTTTATCATGTTTGTTTCCTCCTTTTGTTTGTCTCTCTTGTTTACATCTTTATTGTATAGGGAGGCATCTTTTCGTACTATCGCTTTCTATTACGTGAACATAACAGTTTTGTAAGATTTGATGTCACTCATTGAAATGTTTAGTCTATCTTCATTATTTTCAGAAAAATGACTATTCAAACATGAAATAGGGAAGTATAATAAAGAAGTAAGTATTAAATTCCGTACGAAAGGGGTGAATGAGATGAAACGTTCTTTAGCTGCACGTGCCAAATTTTTAGATTTTATCTATTTTTGTCGTGCGATTTTTCATGATGTAGTTGTTAACGGGATACGTATGCCCTTTTTTAACAATTGCATAGTGACTATTGAACGATAGGAATCTCTTCACCCATTTTTAATAAACGTGTGAAAAGGGAGCTATTTGGCTTCCTTTTTCTATGCCGAAAACCATGGGGAATGTTTCTTTCTCATGGTTTTTTATATTGAAAGGAGTACGGAAAATGACTATTTGTAGTGTAAATAATGTAACGAAATCTTTTGGTGGAAACATCATATTTGAAAATATATCGCTTGAAATAAAGAATGGTGAACGTGTTGGGTTAGTTGGTCGTAACGGTAGTGGGAAGACAACAATCTTTGGGCTTCTAACGGGAATGGAGAGTTTGGATACAGGAGTTATTCATATGAAGAAAGGTACACGTATTGGTCATGTCGCACAAATTCCGAAGTTCGATGAGGCCATGACTGTATATGATGTATTGAGTTCCGCTTTTAAAGTAGAAAAGGAATTAGAAAAAGAAATGCATACTCTAGAAAAAAATATGGCAGAAGAGCAGGAACAATCTTCTTTGCAAAAGCTAATGGAGAGGTACGGAGTAATTCAAGAAAAATTTGCATTTCTCGGTGGTTATGAAATAGAGGCAAATATAATGAAGGTAGCAAATGGCTTACAAGTGACAAACTTATTTTCAAGAGTATTTACGGAATTAAGTGGAGGAGAACAGACGAAAGTAAGCCTTGCATATATGCTATTGCAGAAACCAGATTTACTTCTATTAGATGAACCAACAAATCATTTAGATTTGTTTGCAGTTGAATGGTTAGAGCAATTTTTAAAAGAATATAATGGAACAGTTATGGTTATTTCACATGATCGCTATTTCCTTGATGAAGTTGTAACGAAAATTTTTGATTTGGAAGATGGAGAGATTCACGTGTACCATACGAATTATTCTCAGTTCGTTGAGGAGAAGGAAGAAAGATTACTTCAAGAGTTTCAAGCTTATCAGGAGCAACAAAAGAAAATAAAGAAAATGAAAGAAGCAATTAAGCGTCTACGTGAATGGGCAAATCAAGCGAACCCTCCGAATGAAGGATTGCATAAAAGAGCGAGAAATATGGAACGTGCGTTAGAACGTATAGAGAAATTAAAGAGGCCGATTTTAGAACGAAAAC
The DNA here is from genome assembly GCF_022663675.1 of Bacillus cereus group sp. BfR-BA-01355. Taxonomy (NCBI): domain Bacteria; kingdom Bacillati; phylum Bacillota; class Bacilli; order Caryophanales; family Bacillaceae; genus Bacillus; species Bacillus cereus group sp. BfR-BA-01355. The sequence goes on along the minus strand of NZ_JAKUFY010000030.1, from coordinate 8,983 downwards.
AGATGGGTCTTCAGTTTGAAGGGCAAGAGAGAAGCGGTAAAGATGTTGTTGTAATGAAAGAAGTGAGCAAAGGTTTTGCTGGCCGACCTTTATTTGAACAAGCGAATTTACATGTGCGTTTTCAAGAGCGTGCGGCTATCGTTGGTCGTAATGGCACAGGAAAGACTACATTATTAAAACTACTATTAGAAGAAATAAATCCAGACGTTGGTGAAATTCGAATTGGTAGTAGTGTCAAAATTGGTTATTTATCACAGCATACGTATGGCAATTTGAAGAGTAATGTCTTGGAAGCGTTTAGAGAGTATGTAGCTGTAACGGAAGGAGAAGCAAGACATATATTGGCTAAGTTTTTATTTTATGGTCCAGCAGTATTTAAGAAAGTAACGCAACTGAGCGGTGGAGAAAAAATGAGGTTAAGACTTGCGCAACTTATGTATCAAGACATCAATTTTCTAATTTTAGATGAGCCGACAAACCATCTTGATATTGAATCAAGGGAAGTTTTAGAGGAAGCCCTTGAGCAATATAACGGGACGATTTTAGCTGTTTCACATGATCGTTATTTTTTAAATAAGTTATTTGAAAAGACGTACTGGATTGATGAATGTAAATTATTTGAGTTTGCAGGAAACTATGCATGGGCTCGTCAAAAATGGGAAGAAAAGCTTGAGAAGCAAGTAATAAAGCAGAAACGCCAAGGGAGAAAGAGTGTTGAAATGGTTCCAGTAAAAGAGAAAAAGGCTAGGAATCTTGAAGAGATTGAAAATGAGTTAATGCATGTAGAAGAAGATATATATGCAATAGAATGTGAAATGGAACATGTAGCTGATGTTGAAAGACTTGAAAAATTATATGAGGAAAAAACGATGAAAGAGTTGTTACGAGCGAAGTTATATAGTGAGTTAGAGAATATTGTGGAGTAAAGAGTAGAAAGCCACTTCCTTTCAGTTTTGCTGGAGGAAGTGGCTTTTTCATAATGATATTTTGCTTTAAAGATTAAATGAAGCGATGTGTTTCACGTGAAACAGTAACTTAGATAAATCCGTGTTCCTCAATTTGCATAGCTTGTGAAGCATATGAAATGATAAGGTGAAAAATAAATGTCATTAGTGGCTTTTCAATAGGAGTAATCACAAAAACAAAGACTAATTATTTCCCGAGAGATAAAGTGAGACTTTAATCAGTCCTCACGAATCGGGCTTTTACGGGCAGCACGCCCCCCACCTAACTTCTTTGCTTTCGCTGAATTTTGAGGTGAGGGTCTTACTGACTGGAAAATAGTGGGATAAATATGTGTAAAAGAGACTAGTGAATGAAAATGAAAAGAGAGCAAAGTTACAGCTTTACGCGCTGAACTCTGCTCTCTTTTTGCGTGGTATCTTCTCTCGTTGAAATTATAATAGCGATCCCGAGCATGATAAAAAAAGCTAAAAAGAGGACGAACTTTGGGAAGAACGGGAATAGTAATAGCGCCCCGACTATCATAATTGTTAATAATACGTAGTGCAGGACGTATTGGAATAGGTTGTCCATATTTTCGCCCCCTTTTTGGTAATTGGTTATTAGTATTCTATGTTTCATGCTGAAGAAATAGAAGTAGATTTTTAAGTTTTTAATACGAATTATAGCTGAGTTTTCTTAAAGTATAAATGTAGAGATAAAATTTTGGAAAAATTCTAAAAATATTTATTTAGAAAGAATTGACAAAACATAATGAACGATATAAGCTAATAACCATAAAGTCTACCGGAAAGGTCGGAATAAGATTGTTACCCCTCAAAAACATCTATTTTTTTACGATTAAAACCGACTTTTCCGATTGGCTATAAGTGTTGCTGTGGGAGGCATACATAAGCTAATAAGTTCAAAGGGTATAACTATTAAACAGTTAGGGTGGGGACAATGAAGAAAAAAACAAAAAAATGGGCTGGTGTATTTTCAGTATTACTGAGTAGTTCGCTTGTGTTATCTGCTTGTGGGGGACAGGAGGATACGGCTTCTACAGAACCAGTAAAAAAGCAGGATTTAAAAGACTCTAAGATTGAATCAATTCCAGCTACAGATAAAAAGAAAAGTCCAGAGAAAGCAAATCAACGAAAAGATACTTTTATTACAGCCATTTCTAAGCCAGGGGGAGTTTTCCTTCCGTATTTCCAAGATAATGGTTGGGATGGAAATGTAACGTCTGTTATTTTTGCGTCATTAGTAACAACAGACAAACAAAGTAAACCTGTTCCGGACCTTGCAGAAAAATGGGATATTTCTGCTGACCAGTTAACATATACATTCCACTTACGTAAAAACTTAAAATTTAGTGACGGGTCGCCTTTAACAGCGGATGACGTAGCATTTACATTAACACTACTTCATGATAAAGCGTATGAAGGTGGATTGGATATTGCTCAGTATGCTGTTAAAGGTGGGAAAGAATATAAAGAAGGAAAAGCAACTTCTATTGAAGGAATCCAAGTTGTTGATCCACAGACAATTAAAATTACAACTGAAAAAGTTAATTCACAGGCGCTAACGAATTTAGGTGGCCCAGTGCTATCAAAAGCTTATTATGGAAAAGATTATAAACAAAATACAAGTTTAGACTATTTAAAAGCATTATATGGGCAACCAATTGCAGCGGGTCCATATAAATTTGAAAAATATGTTCCAGGTCAAGAAGTCCGCTTTGTTGCTAACGAAAATTATTATGCAGGTAAACCAAAAATTAAAAACTTTATTTACAAAATCACATCAGGTGATACTGGATTCCAATTATTCCAAACAGGTGAACTGGACTATAGTGGGTTTAGAGCGAACCCTGAAAATATAGACCAATTAAAAGGATTAGAGTTTGCAAATATTAATCTTGAATCATCAAGTGATATTGCTTATATCTATGTAAATAATAAGAAGTCGTATTTGAAAGATAAAAAGGTACGCCAAGCACTTACTTATGGATTAGACCGTAAGAAGTATGTGGATACAGCTTTACAAGGCTATGGCTCTGTCGCTAACGTACCAATTGCTCCAGTTTCATGGGCATATACAGAAGAAGGTATTAATAAATATCCGCATGACGTAGAAAAGGCTAAAAAATTATTGGATGAGGCTGGTTGGAAAGTAGGTTCTGACGGGGTTCGTGAAAAAGATGGTCAAAAATTAAAATTAACATACTACGCATCAAATACAGGTAAAACAAATGATATCTTTATTCCGATTGCAAAAGAAAGTTACAAAGAAATTGGTGTTGAATTAAATCCAGAGTTGATGGACTTTAATACGATGCTTTCAAAAGTAGGAAAAGGTGACTACGATTTAGCGGCAGTTTCAACACCAGGAATTAGTGATCCAAGTGAAGTTGTAAGTGAGTACTTATCAACTAATCCAAAAAGTGATACGGGTTATAATAATCCGAAAGTAGATGATTTGATTGTAAAAGGTATAGGAACGACAGATATTGAAAAACGTAAAGCGATTTATAAAGAGCTGTATAAAGAGTTAAGTGATGATCCACCAGTTATTTTATTAAACTATCGTAAACTACTTTATGCTCATAATGCACGTATAAAAGGAATTGATCCAGAAAAGTACGATAGCATCAGTTCCAACTTACCAGTGTTATCTATTGAACAATAAGGGTTGACCTAAATAATAGAAGACGTTTTTTCACACAGCAATGGAATGGTAGCTGTTTTGAAAAAATGTTCTTCTATTTTTAAGTAAATAGGATTGGGGAGACAAAAGGTGAAAACATATATCATTCGTAGGTTTCTACAAATGATTCCTACATTGTTTGGTACGTCTATTATTATCTTTTTCTTATTTGCACTCTTACCGGGTGATTATATCGATTCAAATCCAAAATTAACACCAGAGAGGGCTCAAGAATTAAGAGAGTTGTACGGTTTAAATAAACCGATTATTGAAAGGTATTTTCATTGGTTAGTGAATGCTTTGCATGGTGATTTTGGATTTTCTTTACAGTATCAAGAACCGGTAACTTCATTACTTAATAAATTCATTTGGAATACATTTATTGTTGCTGCTGCAGCTTTATTTTTCACTTGGATTATTGCTCTTATTATTGGGGTTATTTCTGCAACAAAGCAGCATTCTTGGTTTGATAGATTGGTAACAATCGGTGTCTTTGCAGCAATGTCATTTCCATCATTCTTTATCGGACTATTTTTAATTAAATTATTAGCAGTTGATTTAAAGTTATTACCTATTGGTGGCATGATTGATATTGGGAGTAACTCAACAGGGATAGCATACATATTAGAAGTATTACGTCATATGATTCTACCTGTATTTATTTTAACGCTTCTTGGTGTAGGATCGTTAACACGCTATTTTAGAACGGGCATGTTGGATGTTATTAGGCAAGATTATATTCGTACTGCTCGTGCAAAAGGTTTAAAAGAAAGAACCGTTATTTATAAACATGCATTGAAAAATGCAATTTTGCCAGCAATTACATTACTCGCTTTTGAATTACCGGGTTTATTTTCAGGAGCTATTATTATTGAACAGATTTTTAATTGGCCAGGGATTGGGAGTATTCAATTAGAAGCATTAAACTTCCGTGATTATACGGTATTAATGGCCTTTACAATGTTTCTTTCTTGTTTAACGATTATGGCTAATTTCTTAGCTGATATTGTATATGCGTTTGTTGATCCAAGAATTCGATTGAAGTAAGGGGGGAAAGATATGGAGACTATTACACCCATAATAGAGAAAAAGAAAGAACGGAAAAAGAGAAATGAATCATCACCATGGCGCCAAGCGTATAAAAAAATCAAGAAAAATAAGATGGCACTGTGTGGCTTATACGTTTTAATATTTATGTTTTTATTTAGTTTTATCGGTCCAATCTTTTCACCGTATGCTGATGGGAAAGTACAAGTAACACAAATTAATAAACCACCCAGCCTGTCACATTGGCTTGGAACAGACCAGTTGGGACGGGATATTTTAACTAGACTTATGCAAGCAGGGCGTATTTCATTAACAATTGGTTTAGCGTCGATGCTACTATCCGTTATACTAGGTGCTCTATTAGGAGCCATTGCTGGTTTTTATCGAGGAGTTGTAGATCATTTAATTATGCGTGTTGCAGATGTCTTAATGTCCATTCCAGGATTACCGCTACTTATTATAATGGGAGCAATTTTATCAGAATGGAAATTACCATCGGAGTACCGTTTATATGTTGTAATGATTATTTTAAGTTTAGTAGGATGGCCAGGACTTGCCCGTCTTGTGAGAGGACAAATTTTAACATTGCGGGAGCAAGCCTTTATGCAAGCGGCAGATGTATTAGGATTAAAAGATTCTCGAAAAATCATTCATCATCTAATTCCTAACGTCTTTCCGTTACTTATTGTTGTAGCAACTTTGGGTGTGGCTGGATCTATTTTAAGTGAGTCCGCGCTAAGCTACTTAGGTCTCGGCGTCGTCCCACCTACACCATCATGGGGGAACATGATTAGCGCAGCTAACTCATTAATTGATTTCCAAAAGCGTCCGTGGTTATGGATTCCGCCTGGTTTTGCAATCTTTATAACAGTTGTATCAATTAATTTACTTGGTGATGCACTTCGTGATGCGTTAGATCCAAAGATGAGACGGTAGGTGAGAAGGTATGAGTAGAGCGGTAGTAGAGCTAAAAGACTTACAAACACACTTTCAAACGGAGGAAGGGACAGTGAAGGCTGTAAACCATGTTAGCTTTGCTGTTCGAGAAGGTGAAACGGTTTGTGTAGTAGGAGAATCAGGTTGCGGGAAGAGTGTAACGGCTTTATCTATTATGGGGCTTATTGCTGAATCTGGCAGTGTAGTGGGTGGAGATATTTTATATGAAGGAAAAAGTCTTTTAGGAATGAAAGAGAAAGAACTTCGTAGTTTACGAGGCAATGATATTGCAATGATTTTCCAAGAACCGATGACATCTCTAAATCCCGTCTTCACTGTAGGTGAGCAAATTGTAGAAACGCTAAGGGAGCATGAATTACTTAGTAAAAATGAAGCGTATAAGAAAGCAATTGAGTTAATTCGTAAAGTTGGCATAGCTCGTGCTGATGAAATTGTCCATTCTTATCCGCATGAACTGAGCGGCGGGATGTTACAACGTATTATGATTGCTGTTGCGCTTAGTTGTAATCCTAAGTTATTAATTGCAGATGAACCAACAACAGCTCTTGATGTTACGATTCAAGCCCAAATATTAGATTTACTAAGACAAGTGAAAGAAGAATTTAAAACGTCGATCTTATTAATTACACATGATTTAGGTGTCGTAGCAGAAATGGCTGATTACGTTGTCGTTATGTATGGCGGGAAAGTTATTGAAGAAGCTCCGGTATTAGAGATATTCCAAAATCCAAAACATCCTTATACGAAAGGATTATTGAAATCAAAACCAGTAATGGGAAAACGAATAGATAAACTATATTCTATTCCAGGGCAAGTTCCAAATTTAGTTGGTTTAGGTGAGTTTTGTTACTTTAGTGGGCGTTGTGAGCATTGTATGGAAATATGTGAAAAAGAAGCCCCAAATCTAAATGTAAATGATGAAAATCATAAAGTAGCTTGCTGGTTATATGAGGAGCGTGCGGAGCAATGAGTGAACCATTATTAGAGGTAAAAAACCTAAAGACATATTTTCCAATTAAAGGTGGCATATTTAGTAGAACGATCGGACATGTAAAAGCAGTTGATGGAGTAAGTTTTACTATTAATAAAGGCGAAGTGTTTGGTCTCGTTGGCGAATCAGGGAGCGGAAAAACAACGATAGGAAAAACAATTTTACGTCTCGTTCAAAAAACAGAGGGGGAAGTGAAGTTTAAAGGGAAAGATGTTCATTCTTTATCCAAGGATGAATTGAGAAAACATCGCCCTAATATGCAGCTCGTTTTCCAAGATCCATTTAGCTCATTAAATCCGAGAATGAGAATTGGAGAAGCACTTGGAGAGCCGATGTTGGCCCACGGATTAGCGACGAAAGAAAATGTTCGTGAAAAGGTAATTGAAGTATTGGAGTTATGTGGCTTAGCTCCTTATCATATTGACAGGTATCCCCATGAGTTTTCTGGTGGACAACGTCAACGTATCGTAATAGCAAGAGCTATGGTATTAAATCCAGAATTCATTGTAGCTGATGAACCTGTGGCGGCACTAGATGTATCTATCCAAGCACAAATTATTAATTTATTTAGTGAGTTACAGGAGAAAAAGGGATTATCTTATTTATTCATTTCACATGATTTAAGTGTAGTAGAACATTTATGTACGAAAATCGGAATTATGTATTTAGGTACGATTGTGGAGACGGCGCCGCGTGATGAGTTATTTACCAATCCGCTACATCCTTATACAAAAGCATTGTTATCAGCCGTTCCAATACCAGATCCAACAGTGAAGCGAGAGCGAATTATACTAGAAGGGGATATTCCAAGTCCAGCAAATCCACCTTCAGGTTGTCGTTTTCATACACGTTGCCCGTTTGCAACAGATGTTTGTAAAAAAACAATACCAGAATTTCGTAATGTTGGTGATGATCATTTTGTTTCTTGTCATCATGTATAAAAAAAGGACTCTTTCAAATGGAAAGAGTCCTTTTTTTATTTACTAGATGAAGTTTGTTTCAATACAAATTGCTCGATTGCGTGAGCAACACCATGTTCATTGTTTGTTAATGTTACAACATCACATAGTTTTTTTACATCTTCTTCAGCGTTGCCCATTGCAACAGATAAGCCTGCTACTTCTAACATTGGTACATCATTAAAATTATCACCAATAGCAACTGTATCTTCAATAGGAATATTAAAATGAGCTGCCATCTGCTGTAGCCCGTTTCCTTTATGTCCATTCTTATCCATAATTTCTAAGTTAGTAGGAGCTGATGCTGTAACCATAATATCAGCGTCTTCTTGTAACACGCTTAATAGCTGTGCGCGATGCGCTGCATTAAATGTTGAAATGAAGAATTTAGATATTTCTAGTTCTTGGTTATTTACAACATCTTCTATTTTTTTGAAATCAGTAATTAAGTTCGATTTCTTTTGCTTTTCTGTAATTCGTTCAAGTTCCTCTAATGTAACATCGAGCGCCTGCTTATTTTCTTCGAACGCTTGCATCACTTGATCTTGCCATGTATATGGAGAATAAACTCCTTTATTTGTATATAACTTATATGGGAAACTTTCAGATTCTAGTAATTTTGCAAGTTTGTACACTTTGTCGTTTTGTATACAACGCGAGTTAATTACTTTTCCATCCACATAAACAATAGCCCCATTGCTTGCTCCGACTGGAAGAGATAATTTATATTCTTCCAATAGCTTTAAAGCATCCTCTTTCGCACGACCAGAACAAATCATTACAATATGACCAGCTTCTTGTGCAGTTTGGATTGCTTGTAGGTTTTCTTTGGAGATTTCAAGATTAGATGATAGTAGTGTACCATCCATATCTAATGCGATTAATTTCAAAATGACCACCTCTTTGTTTTTATTATACATAGTTATATAGAGGAAACATATAAACTTATCTTGGAAAGACGGTATTTTATCTCATATTAAAAGTAAGTAAAGATTAGATAGGTTTAGTGTCACTAAATAAACTGTTTGTAACAAAAATAGAGAGGAGTATGACTATATTTCACTTTATGACTGTAATATTACATGAATGTTACAAACGTGAGCTTAGTGAAAAGTGCATTAAATAAAGATTTTTGGGGATTATTATAAAAAAACGTAAAAAAAGTGTAATAAATTTCACGTTATTATATTGCAACGTAACAATAGTTATGTTACATTAATGTTACAAACGTTACGTTATCAAATTTAATGTAACGTTAACATAAAAACTATGAAATAAACATTTCTTAGAAATTACATATAGATAACTTATGAAAAGGGAGGATAAATGATATGAAAGAGCAAGTATTACAAGTAACAAAAGGTGACTTCGTAGGATC